>MPNF01000259.1 GCA_002238885.1 Alphaproteobacteria bacterium bin95
TCTTGCGACCGGCAATCTGCTTCGTCATCCGCGGGGGCACCAGGAGCACCTCAAAGCCGGCGCGTTCCAGCACCTCGTAGACCGGGATCCAGTAAACCGAGGTCGACTCCATCGCCACCTTCGTCACGCCGCAGGACGAAAGCCAGTCCGCCATCGCTTGCAGATCGCAGGTGAAGCCGCCGAACGCCCGCACCGGGTCCGAAGTCCGGGCCGGATCGACGGCCACGAAGTGACGGTCCTTACCGATGTCGATCCCGGCGCAATCCGGGTTCACCACCCTCAACCGCTGCCTCTTCCCGGTCTTGCGCGCCATGCTGGTCCCCATTTTGTGTGCCGATGCGGACGGGGAAGAACCACGCAACAATGCCCAATCTCTCGAACGAGGTCGCGGCGAACCGCGCCATCAGTGACAGAAGCCGATCGTGGTTCGGGCCAAGCTCATGAACGGGCGCTACAAGCACACCAGTGATTCTCCGGCCTCCATTCCCCAGACCGACCTCACATCACAACACCGCCCCCAAAGCAACAAGACCCCGTTACTTGCGCGACAGGGCCCACGCCGCGCGGGGGTGGGTGCTCATGAGGAAGAGGCGCAGACACCCGGATTGGGTGCCCGAGGCGGAGCGGACGACGGTGCGTGTGAAGCCGCACAGCTATCAGCCGTCCAAGGCCGATCTTGAAGAAGAAGTCGTGCCGCTCAACCCGGACGGGTCCGGCTCCGCAAAATCCGTCCAGCGCGCCGGCATATGACGCAGGTAATCCAACTCGTCGCGGAACATCACACGCTCGTCGTCCGAGCCCTCAGAGATCACGGCGGTTACCGTGTACATCCGGCCTTTCAAGGGATGGAACGCGTGCGTGACCAAGAAACGTCGCCGTTCAGATCGGCGAGTCGGCGCAGTCTGATCGGTATTCCATCGGAGAGGCAACGATCGCCGATGCCGTCCTCGACCGCATCGTCCACAACGCCTATCGCATCGACCTCACCGGCGAGTCACAGCGAAAGCGCAACACGCCGCCACCGCTCGACGGCGGCAACGAAAAATGAGGGAGCCCCGGCCTGGCGGCCGGGGTCCAGCGGCGCCTGCGGCGCCGGACCCGGCCGCAACACCGTACAAGCGCCCCGGCATGCCCTATGAAGGGGCTTGCCGGCGCGCGCGATACGCCTTTGCATGACAAACAGGGCTCGCTTACGCTCGCAACCGGCTGGCCTCCGGCCAGCCCCCTGAAACTACCAACGGAGACCCACACAGCAAGACACGGGAGAGACCCAAAACCGGCGCCGCACCGGCCGTCAAATGGCTAGGAATCGCGGTCAAATAAAATAGGAATCAGCCGTCAAGTCCGTAGGAATCCGCACGCGGGCGACGGTCGAAGACGCGCTGCGCGCTGTGCTTCGTCCGGTCAAGGTCGTCGAAGACATGGATGCCTGATGGCGTCTGGCAGGCCCTCGGCTCAGCAATCGAGGGTGAAGACCCCTGGCTGCTGAAGGTCGTGTTCGTGCTGCTCGGCTATGCGATGTTGTTTCAGCTCGCCGCGCTGGTGCTCGACTGGCTGTGGCGCAAGGTGCGCCCACGCAAGAAGCCCGCACCGAAGAAAGTCCATCCGGCCTCGCTGCCGACGCTGCGAAGGAAGCGGTATCCACTGCGATACCGGATGGACAAGCTCGACCTGTCATGGGAGTTCGACAGCGACCTTGAGCGCCAAGCCTTCCTCACCGGCCTGCGCGAAGGCAGCGAATACAGGGTCGAGGCCCTCAAGCAGAGCGGCAAGCTCTCGCAATCCATAGTCGTCGAACACGGTAAGGTGGATGCCCGCGCAAAGGAGCGCGATGAGATTTATCGCTACCTGCCGAAGAAGCCTCCTCCGCCATGACCGGCGAGGATCGCGGACCTGTTCCCAACTGCTGAGAACCGGCGCGGTCTCAACCGCGTCCCGTCCGGTCCCCCTCTACATGCCGCGCCTCGATCTCGATAACCCTTGCCGTGCTTGGGGTTTCAGTCATCGTTGGTGACTTTCGCATATAATCCCCCACATTGGTTGGGATTGATATGTCATCGCCTCACTCGTCTGCGGCAATCCGCGAGTCTGGAAGGGGATGATCGTGCCCATGTCGGGACGGTCGGGACATGTGATTAGTTTTCTCATCTCACCTTCTCAGAGTTATCGTTCGAACGGGACTGGAACTCTGCGGACCTGTCCGGTCAGCCTCAACATGACGATCCGCAGCTTTTGAACAACGCGCGCCCTCTGTCCATAGTGGGTCTGCCGCCTTCATCTTGATCAAATCCGTCCACAGGGCCTAGGGTCTGTTGAGAATTAGAGATTCACACGATTGTGGATTTGTGATTCAAGCTTCCCAACTGAGGGGGGCGAGCGGTGGCACGGCGTGTTTTGACGGACAGTCAGTGGGCTTTGATGGAGCGGCACTGTCTGGGCAAGAAGAGCGATCCGGGCCGGACCGGAGGGGACGGTCGTTTGTTTATGGAGGCGGTCTTGTGGATTGCGCGGACCGGCTCGCCCTGGCGGGACCTTCCGGAAGAGTTCGGAGGTTGGAACACGGTCTTCAAGCGGTTTCGTTATTGGGCCGAACGCGGTGTGTTCGAGCGCATGTTCGAGGCCGTGTCGGAGGAGGCTGATATGGAGTATGCGATGATCGACGGGACCATCGTCAAGGTTCATCGCCACGGCCAGAGCGCAAAAGGGGGACTCGCAATCAGGCCATCGGGCGCTCGCGCGGCGGCGTGACAGGCAAGATCGTGGCCTTGACCGACGCGCTCGGCAACCCGGTCGCTTTTGAGCTTCTGCCCGGCCAGCGCCACGACAGCAAGGCCGTTGCCGCCCTGATCGAGGGCCGGACTTTCGGCGGGTTGATCGCCGATACGGCTTTCGACGCCAACTGGATCCTTGAGGAGTTGGACCGTCGCCAGGCCGAAAGCGTCATCGAACAACATCCCAACCGCACCGCCCCCCGACAAATCGACCGCCACATCTACCGATGGCGCCATCTGATCGAAAACTTCTTCCAGAAACTCAAAGAGTTCCGACGGATCGCAACCCGATACGACAAAACCGACAAAAGCTACCGTGCCTTGCTCTATGCATGCTCTACCGTCATAAATACTCGGTGAGTCTCAACAGGCCCTAGTCTTCAAGGCATGTCGTTAGAGCAACCAGCTTGTCTTTCGGGTGCGGGCTCAACGATAAAAACTCGACAATCAGAACAGCCTCGTTTCGCGCGACTTCCCCGGCGAGAATTCTGTCGACGCACCGCCCTGAATAACGGATGAGCAAAGCGCACTCGTTCGGGTCGCCTTTCCAGCCAACCTCTTCCTTGCAGTGCTTTACCTCGTCCTCAAATGTCCAGCCGGACGGCCATGCCGGCGGTATCGCGACCAGCCAAGCCTCTCCTTTGCAGTGTTTTCCTCCTGCCTAAAATTGCAGGCCGTGCGCCTATGCCGGCGGTATCGCGCCCAGCAAAGCCGCAGCAACAAGAAGGAACGCCCCCACATACCGCCGCATCTTCCCGCCTCCCGATTTGCGCCGGAGACCATAAGCGGTATGCTATCGCTTATCCACGGGAGGCCGCCATGCCCCACCCCAGCAAGCGCGAACAGCCCGCCGAACGCCCGCCAAGGGTCGACGCCGCACTCCCGCCCATAGACGCATCACCATCGGCAATCGCCGCCGCAATCTTCCTGCGCGGAGCGGCTCCAAGGCCGCCAGAGCCCGAAGACAGCGAAGAAGCCGCTACATCAACATCCAGCGATTCCGGTCTTCCGGCGTAGCGCGTTCCGGGCCGAACTCTCTCAGCCAACGACGGCGCGGCGGAATAGAACCGTTGGCTTCGAAATGCTCGACCAAAGCGGCTCGCAGGGAAGGGGAAATATCGACCGGAAGGTCGTCCAAGGGATTGGCCATGTAGTGCTCCCGTCTTGCAGGGCGCAGGAACCGCTATGATTCCCGCCTCTAGTGGACTCGGCCCAAGTCGCCCTTGGGTTTCAAAGGCCACCGACGGCCTTTTCTTTACCCGATTCGCGATACCCCCACAAGCGAACGCATAGTCAGCTATATAAGTCCCAAAATTTTCGAGGCGTCGGCCCGGAACTCCGGTCGGGCTACGCCCTCCCTCCGTTCCGGGCCGACGCCTTTCCCCGTCTCATCCTGATTGACGCGCAAGTCTCAAGTTGATTGACGCGCCGCAGGTATAGCCAAACCCGCGCTTGTATCAGGCTGTTCTATTCAGCGGGTAACCCGGCGTATGCCGAGAGCCCAAGAGTGTTTGCAGGATCGAGAGTCGCGCGGCTGGAGACGGCGAGTCAAGCCGTGGTGGACCTTGCCCCGCACCCAACCGGAGACACAAGGCGCGGCGTCCCCGGCCGCGATCCTGCCGGCGACGGTCGAAAACGGCGCCCGGCTGCTGAAGTTCCAGCCCTGGGCGCCCCTCGCCCTCCCCGGTAACGCCATGGAGAGCGTCCGGGGAGGGCCGAAAAACCAGCGGCCCGATTTCCGGCTCTCCATTTGCCCCCCCGGTCCGGGCCGTCGCGGCGCTCGCCTGCGCGGCCGACCGGCCGGACGCAGCCGCCGGCCGGTCTTGGCGAACGGCGTCGCCCGGCCTGTCCGCCCGAAGGCGGGGAAGGGGTTGTCGGTGCGGTCCGCGGGCGGCCGACCGGCTCCCGCTTCCGTTCCCCGACAAGGAGACATCGCACATGTCCGCCACCAATGCGTCCGCCCTTCGCCCCGATGCGAACACGTTTCTCACGCACGTGTTCGGCCGCGGCCTGCAGGACAAGACCTACGTCGTCGAGCGCTACCGCACCACCATCGACGGCGCCATCCGCCAGCAGCCGGGCGGCAAGGGCCACCCCCTCACCCTATCGCTGGCGACCGTCCGCGAACTCCGTCCGGCGCGCAACGAGATCCTGATCTGCAAGGGCGAGAAGAAGCCGGACTCCGGCATCCAGTACTGGGGCGACCGCGCCGCCTGGGGGCATATGCTGGAGCGGGGCCGGTTCCCCGGCTGACGGCGGCGGGGCGCGGCTCCATCCGCGCCCCCTCCGGCCTCGCTATCTCCGCTTCCCCTTCCCGGCCTTGGGCGGCATCGACGCCGTGAAGATCGGGAAGGGGTTGTTCGGGGTGAGTTGTAACGGCTCGCGATCAACCTCTTGCAAGGAGCAAGCATCATGAATGGCCTCAATCGGGTGGACCTC
>MPNF01000260.1 GCA_002238885.1 Alphaproteobacteria bacterium bin95
CAAGACGGTGGCGGACTGCAAGGTCGGCGACACGATCACGGACGACCGCCGGCCGGCGCCGGAGCCGCTGCCCGGCTTCCAGCCCAACCTGCCGGTCGTGTTTTGCGGGCTGTTCCCGACCGACACGGCGGATTTCGAATATTTGCGGGAAAGCCTCGCAAAGCTGCGCCTGAACGATGCCGGATTCGAATATGAGCCGGAGAATTCGCCCGCACTCGGGTTCGGCTTCCGCTGCGGGTTCCTCGGTCTGCTGCATCTGGAGATCGTGCAGGAACGGCTCGACCGCGAATTCGGCCTCGACCTGATCGCGACGGCGCCAAGCGTCGTCTATCGGGTCCACCGCGAGGACGGCGGCATGGACCTGCTGCACAATCCGGCCGACATGCCGGACCCGGTGCAGATCACGCATATCGAAGAGCCGTGGATCGGCGCCACGATCTTCACGCCGGACGAATATCTGGGCGGTATCCTGAAGCTCTGCGAGGAGCGGCGCGGCATCCAGCGCGAGCTCACCTATGTCGGCAACCGCGCCATGGTGGTTTACGAGCTGCCTCTGAACGAGGTGGTGTTCGACTTCTACGACAGGTTGAAATCGCTGAGCCGGGGCTATGCCAGCTTCGACTACCGGATCGAGGACTACCGCGAGGGCGATCTGGTCAAGCTCTCGCTGCTGGTGAATCACGAACCGGTCGATGCGCTCGCCTGCATCACCCACCGGGTGCGCGCGGAAGGCCGGGGCCGCCAGCTCTGCGAACGGCTGAAGGAGTTGATCCCGCGCCAGCTCTTCAAGATTCCGATCCAGGCCGCGGTCGGCGGCCGCATCGTCGCCCGCGAGACCATCTCGGCCATGCGCAAGGACGTGACCGCCAAATGCTACGGAGGCGATGTAAGCCGCAAGCGCAAGCTGCTGGACCGCCAGAAGGAAGGCAAGAAACGGATGCGCACCTTCGGCAAGGTGGACATCCCCCAGAGCGCCTTCATCGCCGCGCTCCGGATGAACGAGACCTGACGGCTACAGGATTTCCAGCACGCTTTCCGGCGGACGGCCGAGCGCTGCCTTGCCTTTCGCGAGGACGACCGGCCGTTCGATGAGCACGGGATATGCTGTCATCGCCTCCACGAGCGCGCGGCGCCCGAGCCCCGGATCGTCGAGGCCGGCCTCGCGGTAGGCCGCCTCCTTGCGGCGCATGAGGTCGCGCGGCTCCATGCCGAGCATGTCCAGCACCGTCTCGATTTCGTCGGCCCGCGGCGGCGTCTTCAGATATTCGACGATCCCGGGCTCGATACCCCGCTCACGCAGCAGCGCCAATGTCTGGCGCGATTTGCTGCAACGCGGATTGTGCCAGATGGTGACGGTCATGAGGAGCTCCTCGCTTCGGTAACGCTGCGATTCGCTTCGCCCCTTCGACCCCAGGACGCGGCGGATCGGCTATTCCATGCTCGCGTGGGCGCGCTGCATGATCCCGTGCAATTGCCGGTATTGCTGCCGGCATTCCGGTTCGGTTTCATCGGCCAGGCAAATTTCCAAGGCCCCCAGCATGATTCTATACATTTCCCTGTTGTGGCGCTCCATCTGCGAAAGCGACAGGCCGCCCGAAATGACCGGTGCCGCGAGCCTTTCGATCCGCGGCCCCGCCGCTTTCCAGGCCCTGTTACACGCCGGGCTTCCGCATCCCGCCGGCAAGGGGCCAAAAGGCGTTGCCCGGCCCGGAGTTTCAGGAGGGGCCGCACGGCCTCGGTCCGCGTTCTGCCGGCGTTGCGCGGGACGCTCGGCCGCGCGCGGTTCCGGCCGGGGCGACGGCGCAGTCGTTCTGCGTTCTCCGCCGGCATATCGCGCAACGTTCGGGTCGGTCGCCACCTTGTCCAACACATCCAGGGCTCTCATGAGGTTTGACGAGCCGCCGACATTACCGGCAAGACCGCCCGCCCGCGGCTTCGGCGTGGGGGCTGCGGCGGCAGGCGGCCTGCCCCAGTCATCGTCTGCGGCGCTGCGGTCCGGGCCTTCCAGACGACGCTCCTCCTCGTCGAGTTCGCGCGCCAGTTTGTCTTGGGCGGCCATTTGCGCGGCGACCTTGCGGCGAAGCTCGGCGTTCTTCCTGATTTCCTCGATTTCCCTTTCGTGCCGCTCCTGCTGCTCCCTGCCCTTGCGCTCGAAATGGGCATCGATCATGGGACCGACGCCGAATTTGTAGATGGCGGTGCCGACCGCCGTGCCGGCATCCCATGCGTCCACGACCCGGCCCACGGGCCCCGCCAGGCGCAGGCCCCGTTTCGCGGCCGGGCCCCACCGTTTCGCCATCTTCAGCGCCGTTTTCCCGAATTTCTTGGACTTCTCCAGCGCGTTCCACAGCTTCCTGCCGCCTTTCGCCACCCCTTTTTCGACCGCTTTCGCCGCCTTGTCCGTCGCTGCCCCCTGGTATTTGCGAATGCGTTCCTGCAGCTCAATTTGAGCGACGCTCTTTCCCTCGCTCGCCGCCTTGGCCCTCCTTTCGACCTCGCCCACCGTGTCGGCCGTCGTTTCCAGCCCCTCGACGATCAATTTGCCCGCCTTGAATGCCTCGACCGGCGCAGGACCGACCGCGATCGTCGCGATAGCCGCAAGGACAAGGCCGGCGGCCGAGGCGATCGAACGATGCATGGCGCTATCCTCCTCCCGTCCCGGGCGTGTCCATTTCCGGCTGCATCCAGTCGGACAGCGAGACGAACAGGATGCGGCGCAGCCCGCAAGCAGCGTTCTCGAGCCAGCACAGGACGATGACATAGATGTCGCCGTCGCCGGGCGAGGAGCCGAACAGCAGGCGTCCGCTCGCTCCGATATCCAGGACCTCGTCGAGGACCAGGGTCTTTGAAAACCCCGGCGGCATTCGTGCGATCACTTCCGCCGTGGCGTCGTCGGTCGCCGGCGCCGCCGCGACCACCGCCGTCGGGTCCTGCGAACGGAGCACCTCCTGGATCGCTGTCAATGTCGGGGCCAGCCAGACGTCGTTCCCGGAGTGCCACTGCGCCCGCCGCGCGGCGTGCCGCAGCAGGCGCGACTGGACGAGCCCGCCCGCGCGTGCTCCCCGGGCGCCCCCGGCCCCCGCCGCGCGGCGTGCCGCAGCAGGCGCGACTGGACGAGCCGGCCGTCGGCGGCGTCGGCGGCGAAGCTCGTCCGCAACCGCCAGGCTTTCCGGGCATCGGCCGGGTGGGCGTAGCGAAACGCGGCCAGCCGCATATCGGCCGCTTCGGCGAGCGCCTCAATGGGCCCTGCGGCTGCCGTCGCCCAGGCGGGCTCCGCAGCGATCGCCCGGGCGCGCGGGTCGTTCAATCGCTCGCCGGGCAATGCGCGAAGCACCGCTGCGCGGTAACCGTCCTCCGCCTTGCGCCAGAAGGTCAGCAGCGCCACATCGAGCAGCGGATTGTAGAAGAGCGCCGTGGGCGCGGCGGAACGCAGCCGGCCTAGAACCACGGATGCGTTCTCGAAGAACGGCGCCCAAAGCGCCGCCGCCTGCGCCCTCGGCCCGCTGCCGGGAATGCGCGTCACGACTTCCGTGTCCACACCCTCCAGAGCCGACTGGCGCAGCGCCAGCACATGGGCCGCAAAGGCTCTGGCCTGCGCATCCGTGTCGGCAGCGGCCCGGACGCCCGGCAACGCAGCCGCGAGGATTGCAACGGCGCCCAGCAACCGCAGCACCGCCTTACAGCGCAGATTTCCGCGCCCTACCGGCATCGCGCGCCTCCTTCGCCATTGCGACCGTTTCTCCCCGGCGGATAGATTAGTCCCGAGTGTAGCGCTTTAGGAACCACCCTGGGCATTGTGCCCGGCAGGGAGAACAGGACTTGAGCTCGCTTCGCATGTCTTTCTGCGCCGCGCTGCGGCCGTTGGCGCTGTTTGCGGCATTGGCCGCCGCCTTACCTGCCGGAGCGGAGGACTACGAGACCGGAAACCGCGCATGGCAGGCGGGACGGCCCGGCGACGCCATCGAGGCATGGCGAGAAGCGGCCGCTGGCGGCGACGCACGAGCCATGTTGGCGTTGGGCCGGCGCTATCGCGACGGTATCGGCCTTCCCCAGGACTGGGTGCTGGCGCATATGTGGTTGAACCTCGCTGCCAGCCGCGGCGCGGAGGACGCGGTTGCGGAACGCAATGCGTTGACGCGCGACCTGACCCCGGAGGAACGCGCGGAGGCTCAGCGCCGGGCGCGAAACTGGCGGCCGGATTCAGACCGCCGGGCAGCAGCGGAGGAAGACTTGCGCGGTACTGCTTCCACCGCGCCGCCGCAACCGACGGCGGCGTCGGGCGGCCCGGCGTCGGCTTCCGCAAGCGCGAAGCGGCCGCCCATATCCGAACCGCCGCCGCCGCATGCAATCCGGGACGCGCAGCGCCTCCTGGTCGCGCTCGGTTACGAGCCCGGTCCGGCGGACGGCATCTGGGGCGCGCGGACCGGCGGAGCCTATCGGGCCTTCCTGCGCGACGCGGGCCTGTCTGACGAGGAAACGCTGAGCCCGCCGACACTGAAGGCTATGCGCATTGCGGCGGGGAACAGAGGCGTCCTGCCACCGTCCCGGCCAGGGTCTGCGGCTCTTGGCCCCGCGAAGCGGCCGCAGCGACCCGCCGGCCTCGATCGGTTGCAGATTCTCGACCGGGTCGAAGGCCTTCGGAACCTACTGGGAGACGACGCCAAAATTCCCGGATTTGGCCGGTAGTACGTCAGCGCGGGTGTAGTCCGAGAGCGCAAAGGCAAGCGTGGCAAGGCCGACGGCGGCCAGCACGGCGAGCGCCGCACGGCGGTACCACAGCTTGCCCCGTCCTGCGAAAAGCCGGATGCCGATCCAGGTGGAGCCGATATAGGCCGGCAGGATCACAGCAGCCACGGCCAGCGCCTCGAGCGTGAACAGGCCGTGGAACCAGTAGGGAATCGCCGCGCAGAGGCCCAGCGCGGAGACCGCGCCGATGACGTTGCCGCGCTGGGTTTCGGGGGAGCCGTGACGGGCGAGCGCGGCGGCGACCGCCGGCGGCCCGCCGACGCCCGTCGCGCCCTGGATGAGGCCGGCCCCGGCGCCGAGCGCGGCCATGACGCCCGCGCCGGCGCGGGGAGGGAAGCGCCAGCCCCACGCCATCAGGGCGGTCATGGCGAGAACGGCGAGCGATATGGCGACCTTCATGGCGGCGGGCGGAACCGCAACCAGCACCCAGGTCCCTGCCGGCGCGG
>MPNF01000261.1 GCA_002238885.1 Alphaproteobacteria bacterium bin95
TGCTGTTCGCGACCACCGAGGTCGGCCCGATCAACCAGGCTGTCTTCATGTGGGCCTATGAGAGCATAGGCGACCGCGAGCGCCGGCGCGCCGGAATGGAAAAGGACCCGGAATGGGGCGCCTTCCGTCTGCGCCACCAGCCGTTCCAGAGCCTCAAGCAGCAGACGAACCAGCTCCTGGAGCCGACCCCGTTCTCTCCGATCCGCTGAGCGGAGCTCACAAGCGGCGCCAGAGTTCCACCGCCAGCGCCACGGCAACGGTCCATGCGACCGCTGCGGCGATGCCGAACGCCCATCGTCCCCAGCGCGGCCAACGGCGGACGGGACGCCGGCTCCAGTAGAGCAGCGGGATGCACCACGGGGCCAGCCAGCTCACGGCAATAGCTGCCGGCCAGCGGGCCGCTTCGGGCGCACGCTCGCCGAAGAACAGGACCGTCACGGCATCGGAGACGACGGCGCCGGGGATCGACAGCATGAGGAGGCCGAACAGGAAACCGAGGCCCAGCGCCGCCAGCAGCACATAGCAGCGCGGCGAGAAGACGAAGAGCAGAATGCGGAACCAGAGATCGTTCATGCGGGGTTGCCCGCTTGCGGCAAAGCGTCCTCTGCTGCAAGACTTGGCGAAACGCATCCTCGGAGGTCCGACCCATGACGCCGGAGCGCATTCTGGCCGAACCGCCGCGCATCCTGCCGCAGCAGGCCCGCATCGACTATTTCGAAAAGGGTTTCGCCCTCGTCGAGGGGGCAGTACCCGAGGCGTGGGTCGACCGGCTGCTGGCGGTCACCGGGCGCATGGTGGACGCGAGCCGCTCCGAGCGGGAATCGGGGCATGTCTTCGACCTCGCTCCCGAACACGGACCGGACAAGCCCCGCGTGCGCCGCCTCAAGCGCCCCGACGAACAGGACGAGACCTATTGGGCCTTTGTGCAGGAAGTACTGGCCGACATTGCGGCCGACCTGCTGGGACCCGATGTCGTCTTCCACCATTCCAAGCTGAATTTCAAATGGTTCGAGGGCGGCGACGAGGTCAGGTGGCATCAGGACATCCAGTTCTACCCGCACACCAACTACGACCATCTGACCATCGGCACCTATCTGAGCGATACCGGCCCGGAAAACGGCCCCATGTCGATGATGCCCGGCAGCCACAGGGGACCGCTCTACGACCTCTACAGTGCGGACGGGAACTGGGCGGGCCACCTGCGGAGCGAAGACGCCGCCGGGCTGGCCACGGGCGATGCCGAGATCCTCACCTGCCGGCGCGGAGCGGTCTCGATCCACAATTGCCGCACGCTCCACTATTCCCGCCCCAGCCGGACCGACGCCGGACGACCGCTGCTGCTCAACGCCTTCGCCGCCGCAGACGCCCGGCCCTACACGCCGCATCCCGACCCGTCCTGCCACACGGGCGAGGTAGTCCGGGGGCGGCCGGCGCGCATCGCCCGCCACGATCCCCGTTCCTGCCCGATTCCGCCGGACTGGTCGGGCGGCTATACATCGATCTTCGCTGCACAGTCGGGCGAAGGCGCAACGATGTAGAGCGCCCGGCGCGTCAGCGGTTGTTGTAGTTCCCGGCCCGCTTTTCCTGCCAGGCGGCGATGGCTTCCTTGTGGTCCTCGCTGGAGCGCGCCAGCACCATGTGGGACGAGACCATGTCGAGCGCGCTGCGCAGGTCCATGTCGAGGCCGGCATACATGGCGCGCTTGATGAGGCGTATGGATATGGGCGAGGAGTTCACCAGCTTCTCGACATAGGCGCGGGTGCCGGCCTGCAGCTCGTCGTCGGGGAATACCTTGTTGACCAGGCCGATCTCCTGCGCCTGCTGGGCGGTCAGGAAATCGGCGCTCCAGAGCAGTTCCAGTGCCTTCGGCACGCCGACGATGCGCGGCAGGAACCAGGCCCCGCCATTGCCGGGCACCAGGCCGACGCGCACATAGGTCTCCGCGAAGCGCGCGCTCTCGGCGGCGAAGCGCAGGTCCGCGTGCAGGCTCATGTCCATCCCGGCGCCGACGGCCACGCCGTTAACGGCCGCGATCACCGGCTTGTCGATTTCTTGAATCTTGAGCGAGAGCTTCTGGATCAGGTCCCAGAGGCCCGACTTGATCTCCAGCGGCGTCGGTGGCGTGTCGCTGCCCATCTGCCGCGTATCCCCGCCGGCGCAGAAACCGCGCCCGGCGGCGGTGACGATCACCGCCCAGATATCCTCGCGCGTCCGGCATTCCTCCAGCCGGTCCAGATATCCCGTCAGCATCTCGTGGGTGAAGGCGTTCAGCCTGTCCGGGTTGTTGAAGGTGATGGTCGCGATTCTGTCGCTGACATCGAAAAGCAATTTGTCGGTCACGCCGTTCCTCCGGTTTTGCAAGCGGCGGGGCCAACCTAGCCCGAATTTCCGCTCGCGGTCACGGCCGGCATCACATCCGGGGGCGGCCCGCCGGTAACACATCGAAAAGCGGAACCGGGCTGGCAGAGTCTCCTGCGGAGCGCCATATTGGACCCGTTCTCCGGCGCGTCGCCAAATGGCACGCGTCATGCAGACGAGTGAAAAGACCCATGTCGAGTACCAATGAGAGCTTGACTGATCGATTCGCGACACACGGCGGCACATCCCCGGCACCCAAACCCCAGCGCCACCAACCGGGCCGCGCCTAATCGTTGAGGTTGGCACCAGGACAGTCCGGAGTACTGGACGCCGCCCCCTCTTCAAAGGCCTCATCAAGATAAGCGGAACCAACATGTACACGAAAAGAATTCAGATCACCAACTACGGACCGATTGATCACCTAGACATCACCCTCCCCTTCCATGACGACACCCCAAAGCCGGTCGTTCTGGTCGGCGAGAACGGCTCAGGAAAGAGCATCCTTTTGTCACATATAGTAAACGGATTGATTGAAGCAAAAGGAATCGCCTACCCTCATACCCCTGAAGTTGAATCTGGCAAAGTATACAAACTTCGGAGTAGTTTGTACATTCAACCGGGTGCGGAATACTACTTTTGCAGAGTTGATCTTGATAATTCTCTCTTTGTTGGCGAATTGAGACTGAGATACAATAAGCAAGATTATTCTGACATGCCTGTTGGAATATCGGGAACTTCCGCGGAAGCAATGTGGGACAAGTTAAACCCTAAAGACAATGATTATTACGATTCAATTCTCGACTCAAGTTCTCGCACAGAAAATGACATAAGAACAGCTTTCGAGAGAAATTGTGTCCTGTACTTCCCGTTCAATCGGTCTGAAGAACCAGCATGGCTCAATGAAGACAATTTGAAGGCTCAAGCTCGATATACCGACCTAAAGCATCTTAAAGGGTATACTAACCGTCAAGTCATTGCTTCTTCGCCGCTCAATGATAACCAAAACTGGCTATTCGAGGTAATCTACGACAGAGCTGTTTTTGAGATTCAAACTCAGAAATTCACTATTCCCAATGATACTGAAAGCGGAAGAATAGAGATTCCCCTTCCTATATTCGCGGGCTACGCAGGCAATGCGACGAACGTCTACGAGGCAGCTCTTCAAATGGCTCGTGTTGTAATGAGGAGGGGAGATGTTAGATTTGGGATAGGTTCGCGAAGCAATAGGATAGTTTCCATTGAATCTCCAACTGGCTCTCTGGTGCCAAATATCTTCCAATTATCCAGTGGAGAAACGTCTCTCTTGAATCTGTTCTTGTCTATCCTACGCGATTTTGACTGGTGCGGGGTATCTTTTTCTAGTACCGCCGACATACGAGGGGTCGTGGTAGTAGATGAGATAGATTTGCACCTACATGCAATTCATCAATACGAGGTTCTTCCCAAACTAATTAAGGCATTCCCCAAAGTACAATTTATAGTCACGTCCCACTCGCCGCTTTTCGTCCTTGGGATGAGCAAGGTATTCGGGGAAGATGGCTTCTCGTTGTACAAGATGCCTCAAGGTCAGGAGCTGGATTCGGAAGGGTTCAGTGAATTCCACAGCGCATATCGGTCATTTGTGGCGACACAAAAATTCAATGACGACATAACAACAGCGATCGAAAAGTCTAAGAAGCCAATTGTCTTTCTTGAAGGAGTTACTGATCTGAAATATTTCCAGAAGGCGGTGGAGTTACTCGGACAGGAGGTGACACTTGGGAAAATTGAAATACAGGACGGAGGAGGTAAAGGGAACATGGTCAACATCTGGAAGGGCTTTAGACAGCCGCTAACCAACATTATTCCTCAGAAAGTACTGCTTCTATTCGATTGTGACGCGAATAAGCCGGATCAAAATAGGGGCAATCTGTTTCAACGCACCATTCCTTTTCAAGCAGATAATCCAATAGAAAAGGGAATTGAAAACCTTTTCGGGCAATCCATTCTGGATAGGGCGCGGCGATATAATCCTACATTCATTGACATCACAGGAGGACATACTAGGTTGGAACGTGGCGAAGAAAAGGAGATTCCGGAACGGTGGATAGTCAACGAGAGTGAGAAAATTAATCTTTGCGATTGGATCTGCAAGAATGGCACAAGGGAGGATTTTGAGCACTTTTGCATAATGTTCGCAATATTGGAGGAGGTACTGGGTCCGGATTGTTGAAGATGATCGTCGCGATCCTGTCGCGGACATCGAAAAGCAGTTTGTCGGTCACGCCGTTCCTCCGGTTATGCAAGCGGCGGCGGTAGCCTAGCCTGAATTTCCGCTCGCGGTCACGGCCGGCCGGAAACAGCCCGCATCGCCGGCGGGCTGGCGAAGAAAATGGCGGGACTCCATACTGGAGGCATTCTCCGGCGAACGGCCGGCGCCCTGCAGAGGAGGAGCCCCGATGTCGACTCTCACCGAAAGCCCGGCCGCCCGCATTGCGGTGCCCGACCCCGGCGCGCTGAAGGACGGCCTGTCCCATGTCGTCGGCGAACAGGCGCCACCGCTCGGACATACGACCATCCCCGACGCGCTCCGCGACACGGTTTCCCGCCACAGCGCGCGCAATGCGGTGGTGCTGCCGAAAGAAGGCAGGACGCTGAGCTACGAAGAGTTGGACCGCGCGGTGGATGCACTCGCCGCCGGGCTGCTTGCGCTCGGCCTCGCGAAAGGCGACCGCGTCGGCATCTGGTCGCCCAACCGGCTGGAGTGGATCCTGACGCAGTTCGCGACTGCACGGTTCGGCGCAATCCTCGTCAACATCAACCCCGCCTACCGCCCGGTCGAGCTCGAA
>MPNF01000262.1 GCA_002238885.1 Alphaproteobacteria bacterium bin95
GGCTCCGCCGCGTCCGCAAGCGCCACCTCCTGCTGCCAGACCTCCCGGTCGGTCAGTTTCTTGTCCGGATTCTGAAAGAAGCAGCTCAGGCCGACATGCATGGGACGGGTGCCCTCCCCGGGGCGCTATGGGCGGTGTTCGCAGGGAGACGAAACTGCCCCCGCGCGCGCCTTCGCGTCAAGTCAGGGGCGCCGCCGAACGGAACGCTCCCCGGTGAACGCTACCGGAGTGTCCGAATGAAGCTGTCCCCGATCTCTATGAAGACCCGCCGCGATGAAGAAGCGTCGGCCAACGCCCATTCATGTTCGATCAGGGACATTGCCGCCGCCACTCGCCGGGCCGCGATCGTCTCACGGCATGAGAGCTTTATCAGGCTGAGCCTTCTGTAGCGCCGTTGGCTGACCCCGCGCTGTTGAGCTATCTTCCGCATGTCGCCGTCCAAGGCGACCAGGATGGCGTCGTTTTCCATTGAAATCGTCGCCACGAGGGGATCCGGGGAGCCGGGTTCCGCGGCATCGGAAAAGTGGATGACCTGATGTCCCCTCTCCTCGAAACTCAGCCCGACGGATTTCGGTACCCCTTCATCCAGAAATAATTTCAAGGCTTAATCTCGTGCACTCACGCGGCAATACTATCGCCTTCATGCCGGAGTGCGGATTCGATTTCGGCTTCCGTAAGGGCAGGATACTCCTCTTGTATCTGCCGCACGGTGTATCCTTCGTTGCCAAATTTCTTCACGGAATCTACCCGAATCCTGGTGCCGGCTATGACCCAGGCGTTATGGCAGACATTTCGAGACCTTACTATCGTCCCTGTAGTATCCTTGTCGCGTTCCCTCAGCGCTGCAATATCGCGCTCGGTCTCGGAAACGACCATACGAAGAGGGATTCCAATTACATACTGCTTGCCGACGATTTCGCGATATTGTATCGTTTCCGGCTCGACAAAGACGACGCGACGATTCAGGACAAAGAGTTCAGTCGACCCCCACTTTTCCTCCGACATTTGAGGAAGTTCCTTGGCAACCTTGCGAAGATGCTGCAAAGAAACACCATATTGATTGCGGAGGACGTTGAGCACGCGCAGGGAAACGACGTCCGTGAAGGAATAGATGCGGCTGAACGCAATTCTTCTGTTCTCTTCTGCAAGCGAGGGCCTGAAGAAACCGGTGCGATCCCAGTATCGAAGCTGTCTCTTCGAGATTCCGGTAAGCCGTTGTACCTGGTCTTCGCTAAAGGCCGAAATGATCACCGGAGCCGCCGCCTATGGATACCGTCCCTACAGAACCATATGCTAACCGAATCCGGAAAGTCAAAACCGGGGCGAAGGTGAATGTTGCCGGCGCTTTCGACCGGTTGAGGGCCTCCCGACCGCAGGCCCCTACACGTCCAGGTTCGCGACCTTGAGCGCGTTGTCCTGGATGAAGGCGCGGCGGGGTTCCACCTGGTCGCCCATCAGGGTGGAGAACAGCTCGCCCGCCTCCTCGGCGTGGTTCACCCGCACCTGGAGGAGCGTGCGCGCCTCCGGGTCGAGCGTCGTCTCCCAGAGCTGCTCCGGGTTCATCTCGCCGAGGCCCTTGTAGCGCTGCAGGGTGAGCCCGCGCCGCCCCTGCTCCAGCACGCGCTCCAGCAGGCCGCAGGGGCCGTCGATCCGGTCTTCGCGCTCGCGGACCTGGAACGTTGCCGGCCTGTCGTAAATCCTCCTGAGCTGCCCGGCCCGGCGGTTGAGGCGGACGGCGTCGACATGGTGCAGCAGGCGCCGTCCGATCCGCCAGGAGCGCACCGTGCCCTGGTTCTCGTACGAAAGGGCGAGGCTGAGATCCTCTTCCACGCTGCCGGACCAACCGCGCCCGGCCGGCTCCTCCAGCGCATCGAGCCGGGCGGCGACCCGCGCGGCCGCGGCTTCGGCCTCTTCCCGTCCCCTGAGCGCCGCGGCGTCGAGCGCGTCTGCCAGCACCGCCTGCTCGACAAGGCCCCGATGGCCGACGATCTGGGCCAGTGCCTCGATGCGCCGGCGGACCCGGGCAGCGAGCGCTATCTGTTCGCGCAACTCCTCCCCGGCGATCTGGTTGCCGTCCTCCAGCACCAGAACGGCGTTCTGCAACCCGCTGTCGATCAGGAAGGCGTCGAGCTCCGCCTCGTCCTTGAGGTAGCGCACCGACTGGCCGCCGCGCCGGACCTGGAAGAGCGGCGGCTGGGCGATATAGAGATAGCCCCGCTCCAGCAGCGCCGGCATCTGGCGGTAGAAGAAGGTGAGCAGGAGCGTGCGGATATGGCTGCCGTCCACATCCGCATCCGTCATGATGACGATCTTGTGGTAGCGCGCATTGTCGGCGTCGAAGGTCTCGGCGATGCCGGCGCCGAGCGCGGTGATGAGCGTGCCGATGCTGTCGCTGGAGAGCATCTTGTCGAGCCGGGCGCGCTCGATATTCAGGATCTTGCCGCGCAGCGGCAGCACCGCCTGGAAGGCGCGGTCCCGGCCCTGCTTGGCGGAGCCGCCGGCGCTGTCGCCCTCGACGATGAACAGCTCCGCCATCGCCGGGTCGCGCGCCTGGCAATCGGCGAGCTTGCCGGGCAGCGAGGCGATGGAGTTCTTCGGCTCGCGGATCAGCGTGCGCGCTCGCCGCGCCGCCTCGCGGGCCTGAGCGGCGCGCTGCACCTTCTCGACAATGATCCGCGCCTCTTTCGGATGCTCCTCCAGCCAGGCTTCGAGCGCCTCGTTGACGGCGCTCTCGACCGCCGGGCGCACCTCGGAGGAGACCAGCTTGTCCTTGGTCTGGGAGGAGAATTTGGGGTCCGGCACCTTGATCGAGAGCACACAGGTGAGGCCCTCGCGCACATCCTCGCCGGTCAGCGCCAGCTTGTCCCGGCGGGTGACGCCGATGCGGTCCCCGTATCCGGTGACCTGGCGCGTCAGCCCGGCGCGGAAGCCGGCCAGATGCGTGCCGCCGTCGCGCTGGGGAATGGTGTTGGTGAAGCAGAGCATCGTTTCGTGGAAACTGTCGTTCCACTGCAGTGCCGCCTCGACAACGATATCGTTGCGCTCGGCGCTGATGGCGATGCAGTCGTGCTCGCTGGCGCGGTTGCGGTCGAGCCATGTGACGAAGGCCTCCAGCCCGCCTTCGTAATGGAGATCGACGCTGTGCACCTCGATGCGCCTCGCATCCGTCAGCACCAGATGCACGCCGGAGTTGAGGAAGGCGAGCTCCCGCAGCCGCCGCTCCAGGGTCGCGAAGTCGAACTCCACCTTGGAGAAAGTGTCGGTGGAGGGCAGGAAGCGCACGCGGGTCCCGGTCTGCCTGCCGTCATCGCCGGCGGGCCCGACCTCGCTCAGCGGCGTTTCCACCTCGCCGTGGCGGAAGCGCATCGCATGCTCGCGCCCGTCGCGCCAGATCGTGAGGTCGAGCGTCTCGGAAAGCGCATTGACCACCGAGACGCCGACGCCGTGCAGCCCGCCCGAGACCTTGTAGGAGTTGCTGTCGAATTTCCCGCCGGCATGGAGGTGGGTCATGATGACCTCGGCCGCCGACACGCCCTCCTCATCGTGAATCTCGGTCGGGATGCCGCGCCCGTTGTCCGATACGGTGACCGAGCCGTCGGCCTCCAGCGTCACCTCGACCGTGTCGCAATGACCGGCCAGCGCCTCGTCGACGGCATTGTCCACCACCTCATAGACCATGTGGTGCAGGCCGGTGCCGTCGTCGGTGTCGCCGATATACATGCCGGGGCGCTTGCGCACCGCCTCCAGCCCGCGCAACACCTTGATGGCGTCGGCGCCATAGTCGCCGTTTTCGTCCGTCGTCGGGATGTCGTCTGTGGGTTCGGTCATGGCCGCTCCGGCGGCAAGGGGGTGAGGACGGCGTCTTCGATGCCGACATGCAGGGCGCGGCCGGCAAGCGGCGCGAAGACGCCGGGGTCGGCGCCGGTAAGCCAGGCCTGGCAGCCGAGCCGCCCGATCTCGTCGAACAACGCCAGGCGCCGGTCTTCGTCCAGATAGGCCACCACATCGTCCAGCAGCAGCAGCGGCGGCTGGGCGGCGAGGCGCGCGGAAGCGAGCACCAGCGCGATCAGCAGCGCCTTCTGCTCGCCGGTCGAGCAGTCGGCCGCCGGCATGCCGCGTTCTGCATCGGCGACGGCAAGGTCGCTGCGGTGCGGGCCCGCGCCGGTGCGGCCCGACTCGGCGTCGCGGCTGCGGCCTTCGGCCAGCGCCCCGACCAGCCGGTCCTCGGCCTTCAGCGCCGGCCCTTCTTCCAGCCAGGCATCGACCTCGCCAGAAAGCGCGACGCGCGCCTTGGGGAAGGGGCCGCCGGCTGACGCGAGCGCTGCGCGCAGCCTCTCGACCAAATCGCGCCGGCTGGCGGCGACGGCAATGCCGCGCTCGGCCATGCTGCGCTCCAGCGCAGCCAGCCAGTCGCCGTCCGCGGTGCCGGCCCTCAAGAGCGCGAGCCGCTGGCGCATGGCTGTTTCATAGGCCTGCACACGGCCGGCATGGGCCGAATCGACCGCCAGCACCAGCCGGTCGAGAAAGCGGCGGCGCGCGCCCGCGCCGTCGAGGAACAACCGGTCCATCTGCGGCGTGAGCCACACGGTCGCCGCCACTCCTTCGCGCCCGCGCCGGGCCGCGCCGTCGATGTGCATCGCACGCCGGTCGCCCTCGCCAAGGCCGGTGCCGATATCGATCGTGCCGTATGCCGTGTCCAGCCGCGCCCTCACTGTCCAGCGTTCCGCGCCGAGCCGGGTCATCTCGCGCGGCCGCGCCCGGCGCAGCCCGCGTCCCGGCGCCAGCAGCGAGAGCGCTTCCAGCAGGTTGGTCTTGCCGGCGCCGTTCGGCCCGGTGAGCACGACGAAACGCGCGTCCGCCTCCAGCCGCGCCTCGCGGTAATTCCGGAAATCGCCGAGCGCCAGACGCCTGACGACCGGCGCCCCGCCCGATGTGTGAAGGGCGGCTTCGGCCACGGATCAGACGCGCATCGGCATCAGCACATAGAGCGCGCTCGAATCCACCATGTCGCGCACCAGTGTGGGCGCAGCCGGGTCGGCGAGTTCGAGCGCCGCCGTGCCGCCGTCGATACGGCGCAGGATTTCGAGCAGGTAGCGGGCGTTGAAGCCGATCTCCATCGGCGGCCCGTCGAACCGTACGTCGATTTCCTCGGTCGCCATGCCGTAGGTCGGGTCCGC
>MPNF01000263.1 GCA_002238885.1 Alphaproteobacteria bacterium bin95
TGCACGCGCCCGGCAAGCGTCATGTTCGGCGGTCCGGACCTCGACATCGTCTTCGTGCCGTCGATCCGGGACTCCGGCAATGTGCGCGGCGACAAGGAAATCGACGGCGCCCTGTTCGCGGTCCACGGCCTCGGCGTTACCGGAATCCCCGAACCGCGCTTCGCCGGCTAGGACCGCGTGGATACGGCCTGCCAGCAATATCGGGTCCGGCCGAGCTCGACGCCCCAGCGTTCGACCGTCGCGTGGATACCGGGCCGGCCGCCGAGCCTCTCGTAGAAGCCTGCCGCCGGGTTGCCGTCCAGCACCCATAGCGACACTGGCCCTTCCAGAAATTCCGCCATGGTGGAGAACAGCATCCGGCCGATGCCCCGGCGCTGCTCATCCGGCCGTACATAGAGCGTCGTGATTTCGCCGGCCTCGCGGCTTGCGCTGCCGAAGCCCGCGATGCCGCCGTCTTCCGCAACGAAAACCTGCCCCAGTTCCGCTTCCGGGTCCCGGATTGCGCGGCGCCAGCGGCGCATTTGCCGACGCCGGGAGAGCCCGTCCAGTATCTCCTGCGGCAGCAGTCCGACATAGGCGGCCTGCCAGGTTTCGACATGCACCCCGGCAATCGCCTCCGCATCGCCGTCCCGCGCGGGGCGGACGGTCACGCCCATTCGCGGCCGGGATGGTAGTTGGGCGGCTCGCGGGTCATGGCAACATCGTGAACATGGCTCTCGCGCAGGCCCGAATTTGTGATCCGGACGAAACTGGCGCGTTCCTGAAGGTCGGCGATGGTAGCCGACCCGGTATAGCCCATGGCAGAGCGAAGCCCGCCGACCAGTTGCTGGACAACATTCGAGACCGGCCCCTTGTAGGGCACCCGACCCTCCACGCCTTCGGGGACCAGCTTGAGGCTGTCGTTGACTTCCTCCTGAAAGTAACGGTCCGCCGAGCCGCGGGCCATGGCGCCGACGGAGCCCATGCCGCGATAGGATTTGTACGACCGTCCCTGGTAGAGAAAGACCTCTCCCGGACTCTCCTCCGTTCCGGCGAACAGCGAGCCGATCATCGCGCAATCGGCGCCTGCGGCGATGGCCTTGGCAAGATCGCCAGAAGACTTGATTCCTCCGTCGGCGATCGCCGGAACGCCGGCCTCCCGGCAGACGGCCGCTGCTTCGGCGACGGCCGTCAGTTGCGGCACACCCACACCGGCCACGATGCGGGTAGTGCAAATGGACCCCGGACCGATACCGATCTTGACCGCATCCGCTCCGGCGTCGATCAGCGCCCTCGCCCCGTCTGCGGTGGCGACATTGCCCGCGATGATCTGCGTGTAGTTGGACAGGCGCCGGATTCGCTCGACAGCGGCGACAACACCCTCCGAATGGCCATGCGCGGTGTCCACGACGATGGCATCGACATCGGCGTCGAACAGCGCCTCCGCACGTGCGATCCCGTCGCGTCCGATTCCTGTGGCCGCAGCAACCCGGAGCCGACCCTGCTCGTCCTTGGTCGCCATCGGGTATTGCGCCGCCTTGTCGATATCCTTGACCGTGATCAGGCCGACACAGAGTCCCCTTCCGTCCACGACCACCAGTTTCTCGATCCGGTGCCGGTGAAGAAGCTGCTTGGCGTCATCCGACCCAACTCCTTCCGGCACGCTGACAACTTCGCGCGTCATCAATTCGGAAACCGGCTGCCTCATGTCGCTGGCGAACCGGACATCGCGATGCGTCAGGATGCCAACCAGCCGACCGCTGTCCTCGACCACCGGAATGCCGGATATGCGGTTCTCCGACATCATCGCCAGCGCGTCCGCCAGTGGGCGGGCCGGGCCGATGGTCAGCGGGTCCACCACCATGCCGGACTCGAACTTCTTGACCCGGCGCACCTCCGACGCCTGGCGTTCGATATCCAGGTTCTTGTGGACACAACCAAGCGCGCCTGCCTGCGCCATGGCAATGGCAAGCTCTGCCTCGGTTACGGTATCCATCGCCGCCGACACTACAGGCAGCGCCAACTCGATTTCCGCAGTGAGGCGCGTACGGGTGTTCGCTGTCGCAGGTAATATCGACGAGTTGGCCGGTTGCAGCAGCACATCGTCGAACGTCAACGCCAACGGGAGGGCATCTAGATCGCGCAAGGCAGACCGTCCCATGTCATGGGGGTTGACGCCCTCTTATACCCGCCTCAGCCGGAATGTGAAGTCGCGTCGCCCGCACCCCGGAAATCGGTCGCCACAAGATAGAGTTCAGAGGACTCCTTGCGGCTCGCATCCGGCTTCACATGCCGTACTTGCGCAAAGTCCTTCTTCAGAACATTCAGGAGGTCATGGTGCATACCTCCTTGAAAAATCTTGACAACAAAGGCTCCGCCCGGCCGCAATAACCCGCGTGCTGTTTCATAGGCCAGATCCGCAAGCGCGGCGATACGCAGCCGGTCCGTCGTTGCGTGCCCGGTGGTGCGCGGAGCCATGTCGCTCAACACAACGTCCGCGCCGTCCGGTAATGCTGCTCCGAGTCGCGCCGGACTATCGTCGCTTTCCAGGTCCATAGTGAGGCAAAGGGCGCCGGGAACCGGCTCCATCGACTGGAGGTCCACCGCGATCACCCGCCCGCCCGAACGCGCCACCGACACCTGTGTCCAGCCGCCGGGTGCCGCCCCGAGGTCGATAACCGAGCTGCCCGGCTTCAGAAGGCGGAAGCGGTCGTCGAGCTGCATCAGCTTGAAGGCCGCGCGCGAACGCAGTCCCTGCCTCTTCGCTTCCGCTACATAAGAATCGCTGTGTTGGCGCTGCAACCAGCGCGTGGAGGCCGTCTTGCGCCCCTTCGCCGTGCGGAGCCGGGCCTTCAGTCCCGCCTGTCTTCCTGGCCTTGTGCGGGGAGGTCGGCTCACGCGGTCCCGCCGTCCCTGGCGATCATGCGGAACAGAATGCCCTCGCGCACCCCTCGGTCGGCGACCCGGATCGAGCCGACAGGCCACATCCGGCAGATTGCTTCGAGGATGGCACAGCCGCCGACCGCCATGTCTGCCCGGTCGCGACCGATGCATGGCAGTCGCGCCCTGCCCTCCCGATCCAACCGGCGCAGTCTGTCGGACACGACGTCGAGATCGTCGAAGGCAAGGGAGCACCCATCCACGAGGTCACGGCGATAGCGCACAAGGCCGAGATGCAGCCCGGCAACGATCGTCACCGGGCCCGACGTGCCAAGCATCTGAACTCTACCCGCCGCGACCGCCGCAGAGATGCAGTTCGCCTCGTCGAACCGGCGCAGCCAGGGCGTTACCGCCGCCGTCATGGCCCGGTATGCGCGATCCGAAATCCTGTCTGAGCCAAATGTCTCGGCCATGCGGGCCACGCCCCACGGGAGCGAAATCGAATCCAGCATCCGGGCGGTTCCCTGGCCTTTCACCGCCAGCCACATGAGCTCGCTGCTGCCGCCGCCGATATCGAACACCAGTGCGCGCCCGCAGGACGGATCGAGCAGAGGCGTGCAACCGGCCGCCGCCAGCGCTGCTTCCTCCCGCGTGCCGATGATTTCCAGCCGCACACCCGTCTCGCGCTTCACCCGCGCCACGAAGCCGGCGCAGTTGTCCGCGCGGCGACAGGCGTCGGTCGCCACGCAACGCATCTTTGTGACGCGCCGCTGCCTTATCTTGCCGGCACAGACATGGAGGGCTGCAATTGCCCGCTCAATGGCCTGCTCCGAAAGCCGGCCGGTGCTGTGCAGGCCTTCACCCAGCCGGACGATGCGCGAAAAGCTGTCCAGGACATCGAAGCCCCCGTCCGAAGGCCGCACGACGAGCAGGCGGCAATTGTTGGTGCCGAGATCGAGCGCTGCATAGACCGGTGCTCCAGTCTGCGGTCCCGTTTCCTGCTGCTGCCGTTGCATCGCTGCCCGAACTCCCCCGGCATGATAGCGGGGAAGCGACAACATTGCTGCCTCTCAACGAAACGGCGACAGGACTGCCACTATGATTGCCCGGCCAACAACCGGAGGCGCCGAAAACTCGTAGTTGAGGTCAGGGTGTATCGGATTGGACCGAGGTGGCGCCGGCACGTGCGCAATCCTCGTCTTCCTGTCCGGTCCCGCCACCAACTCCGCACGCACCGATCACCTGTCCGCCGCGCATGATGGGCACCGCACCCTGCCCGTAGATCAGGCGCCCACCGTCTGCGGCAGCAATGCCGCGGAAGGTCGGATGGTCTGCCCGTTCCGTCAGGTCGCCGCTCGGCCTGGCGAAGGCGGCGGACGCGGCAGCCTTGCCCTGCGAGCCGTAGACCGCGGCCCATATGGCACCGTCCATGCGCTGGAAGGAGATGAGCCGCCCCCCAGCATCCACAACAGAAACGCAAATCAGAATGCCGAGGCTCTCCGCATGTGCAATGGCGGTCGCAGCGACGCGGTTGGCATCCTGTAACGTGAGCGGCATGGGAGGTCTCCGGATGGCATGGGTTGGAGGTCGAGCGGTCGGGCGCCGATAGTGTATAGCATCCCCCGTTGTCGCCGGAAGGAAACACGGCACTGGAGCCAGCTCATGCGACCGAACGAAAGAATGCTGGACCTCAGGTCCTTCCTCGAAGATCTGGAAGCGGTGGATCCGGACGCAATATTGCGCATCCCGGAACCTGTGAGCATCGACTTCGATATAACGGCTGTGGCGATGGAACTGGAGAGCCGGGGCCGTGCGCCGGTGATCCTGTTCGAAAAGGTGGGGGACTCGCCCTTTCCCGTAGTCGCCAACCTGTTCGGCGATCGCCGGCGCTACGCCCAAGCGCTCGGTGTCGCGGACTCGGTCCTGATCGAAACCTGGGGCGGACTCGGCGACAGGACGATCGATCCGGTAATCCGCGAGACTGGCCCGATTCTGGATAACGTGACGACGGGCGAGAACGTCGATCTGGGCGCACTGCCGATTCTCAACCACTTCGCGGAGGATGGCGGCCCTTACGTCACCAACGGTATTGTCGTGGCAAGGGACCCGGATACCGGGGTGCGCAACGCGAGCTACCACAGGCTGCAGGTCATGGGCAGGACCCGCTTCGGCACCAGCCTGCACAGCCGCCGGCATCTCTGGAACTATGCGCAGCGGGCCGCCCGGCGGGGCGAAGCGATCCCGGTGTCGATAGTCATCGGGCACCATCCGCTGTTCGCGTTCGGCAGCGGCTTGTGGAAAGGACCGATGAA
>MPNF01000264.1 GCA_002238885.1 Alphaproteobacteria bacterium bin95
CAGCTCCGTGCCGAACTCGGCCAGCACGGCGCGCGGCTCGCGGACGACGCGGGAGCGGTAGGCCTTCTTCTTGTACCAGGCGGGCGGCAGGCCCAGCACCATGCGCGGATAGCAGGAGCAGAGCGTGCAGACGACGACATTGTGGACGCTCTCGGTGTTCTCGACGACGCGCACGGTCGGGCTGTGCTCAAGCTCGTAGCCCTCCTCCGCCAGCAGGCCGGCCGCATCCTGCATCAGCCGGGCCTTGTAGTCCGGGTCCGTCCACGCGCGGGCGACGAGGCGGGAGCCATTTGCCGGCGTCAGGCTGTCCATCGCCTCGATCCGGCGCTGGATGGCTTCGGCGGTGAAGACGCCTTTCTCCACCAGCAGCTCGCGAATCGCGCGCTCCAGCGGCTCGTAACCGCTCGACGGGTCGTCGGCGGCATGGGGATGCGCGTGAACATGGGTGTCGTTCATGGCGTGTCCTTCAGCGGCTGCAGCCAGTGTTCGTAAATGTCGGCCTCGAGCGTGTCCGCCGGCCCGCCGGCATACTCGCTCCAGAGATCGGCCTGCCGGAACTGGACCTGGTATAGCGCCAGCGGCGGGTCGCCCGGCCGGAAATAGGCGAGCGCCTCCGGGTTCGGAAAGCGGCCGAGACAGGCGGTCACCACGCCTTCGCGGCCCTTCAGATAGCCGGGCACGCGGTGATGGCCCGCATGGAAGCGGTCGTCCACCCGCACTTTCGTGCCGTTCTCGATCACGGCGGCGGTTCTCCTTCGCTCGCGAGCCGCGCCTCGATATCGGCGCGGTCCAGAATGTTCAGCGACTCCAGTTCGCGACGCAACGCCGCCAGCCGGCGGTCGTACCAGGCGGCGCCCTCGGAGGCGTCGTCGCGCAATGCCTCCATCGTCCGGCGGTGCGCCTCGACAAGCTCCGCCTCGCCGCTGTCCGCAAGCAGGGAAAGCAAAGCCTCCACCCGCCGCTCGTAAAGCGTCGGCTGGCGCGGCGTCGCCGCCGCGTCGATTTCGGCCGAACCGTGCATGGCGGCAATCATAGCCGCGCCTATGCGCCCGGAACAGACTGTGCAAAACTGCGCCCGCGTGAGTTTTTCGAGGAGGAATGCCGATGTCCGAGCGCCACACCACCCGCCTGAAACGCCTTGTGCAGGCGCCCGAAATCCTGGTCGCGCCGGGCGTAGTGGACGGGATCGGCGCGCGCCTTGTGGCGAAGGCCGGCTTCGACGCCATCTACATGACGGGCGCGGGGACCACGGCCAGCCGCCTCGGCATGCCGGATGTCGGCCTGCTGACGATGACCGAGATGGCCGACAATGCCGGGCGCATCGCCGACGCCTCCGGCCTGCCGCTGGTCGCCGACGCCGACACGGGCTACGGAGGGCCGGTGAATGTGCGCCGCACCGTCCAGGCCTATGAGCGCGCGGGTGTGGCCGGGCTGCATATCGAAGACCAGGGCTGGCCGAAGCGTTGCGGGCACCTGGCCGGCAAGAGCGTGATTCCGACGGCTGAAATGGTCGCCAAGATCAAGGCCGCGTGCGATGCGCGCATCGACCCCGACTTCCAGATCATCGCGCGTTGCGACGCCATTGCGGTGGAAGGCTGGGAGCCGGCTATCGAGCGCGTGGAGGCCTATGAGGAAGCGGGCGCCGACATCCTCTTCGTCGAGGCGATGACCACGATGGAGCAGCTCGCCTTCGCGCCGAAACATTTCGGCGTGCCGTGCCTGTTCAACATGGCCGGCAGCGGCAAGACGCCGGACCTTTCGGCGGCGGAGATGGAGGCGCTCGGCTTCGGCATCGCGATCTTCCCCGGAATTACGATGTCGGCGGCCGTTCCCGCCATGACCCGCGCCCTCGACATGCTGAAGGAAACCGGCGACGTCCGGCCGATGCAAAACGAGTTCATCCCGTTCCGGGAATATTTCGACCTGATGGGCATGGCCGAGGTCCAGGCGCTGGAAGACCGCTATGCGGTCGATGAAACAACCCGCGTCGGCTATTGAGGACACGCGCCCATGCCTGCCACGATGTTCGACAAGATCTGGGATGCGCACACGATCCTGGAGCGTGAGGGCAACACCCTCCTGCATGTCGCTTTCCACCTCTGCCATGACGGCTCGGCGGGAGGCTTCGCGAAGCTGAAGGAGCGCGGCATCGAGGTGCGCCGGCCGGACCGCATGGCCGGCACGCCGGACCATTATGTGCCGACCACCAGCCGGCGCATCGAGGACCTCGCAACCGAGGACATGAAGCGCATCTTCCGCGCTTTCGGCGAGAACTTCTCCGCCAACGGGATCACGCATTTCCCGGTGGAGGACGCGCGCCAGGGCATCATCCATGTCGTGGGCCCCGAGCAGGGCTTCACGCAGCCGGGCCTGGTGATCGTGTGCGGCGACAGCCACACCTCGACGCATGGCGCGGTCGGGGCCATCGCCTTCGGCATCGGCTCGTCCGAGGTCGCCCATGTAATGGCGACGCAGGCGCTCTGGCAGAAGCGGCCGAAGACGATGCGCGTCAACATCAACGGCGAACGTCCCTTCGGCGTGACGGGCAAGGACGCGATCCTGGCCGTCATCGCCCATATCGGAGCAGTCGGCGGCACGGGCTATGCCGTCGAATATGCGGGCTCGCTCATCCGCGCCTTCTCGATGGAGGAGCGGCTCACGGTCTGCAACATGTCGATCGAGGCGGGCGCACGCTGCGGCATGATCGCGCCCGACGAGAAGACCTTCGACTATCTGAAGGGCCGGCCGTTCGCGCCCGCCGGCGCCGAATGGGACAAGGCCGTGGCCCACTGGCGCAGCCTGCCCTCCGACCCCGGTGCGGCGTTCGACCGCGAGGAGGCGCTGGACGGGGCCGCGCTCGCGCCGATGGTGACCTGGGGCACCAGCCCGGAGAACGCCGTCGCGGTGACAGGACAGGTGCCGGACCCGGTGGACGAGGCGGATGACGAGCGCCGCGCCGCGCTGGAAGGCGCCATAGACTATATGGGGCTCAGCGCCGGCCAGGCGATTACCGACATCGAGGTGGACCGGGTGTTCATCGGGTCGTGCACCAACAGCCGCATCGAGGACCTGCGCGCCGCCGCGAAGGTGGTGGAGGGGCGCAAGGTCAGGGTGGGGCACGCCTTCGTTTCGCCCGGCTCCGGCCTCATCAAGAAGCAGGCCGAGGAAGAGGGCCTCGACCGCATCTTCACCGAGGCGGGCTTCGAGTGGCGGGAGAGCGCGTGTTCGATGTGCGTCGGCATGAACGGCGACATTGCGCGCCCCGGAGAGCGCACCGCGTCCACCTCCAACCGCAACTTCCGCGGCCGGCAGGGGCCGGGCGTGCGCACGCATCTGGTGAGTCCCGCAATGGCGGCCGCTGCCGCTGTCAGCGGGCGCTTCGCCGATGTGCGCGAATTCGGTTGAGCGGATGGAGAGGCAGATGAAACCTTTCAAGACCTTCTCCGCCGTCGGCGTGCCGCTCGACATGCTCAATGTCGATACCGACCAGGTGATCCCCGCGCGCTTCCTCAGCCGCCCGCTGGACGAGCGCTACGGCAGCTACCTCTTCCACGACCTGCGCTTCGATGCGGACGGCGCGGAAAGGCCGGACTTCGTGCTGAACCGGGAGGGATTCCGGGGCGCCGAAGTGCTGGTCGCCGACAGGAATTTCGGCTGCGGCTCCTCGCGCGAAAACGCGGTGACGGCGCTGGTGGAGGCGGGCTTCCGCACGGTGATTGCGCCGTCCTTCGGCGACATCTTCTACAGCAACTCGCTGAAGAACGGTTTCCTGCCGGTGCGGCTGCCTGACGAGACCTGCCGACGGCTGCGCGAGATGCTGCACGAAGGGCCGGGCGGTGAGATCACCGTCGATCTGGACAGTCAGACTGTCACCGCGCCCGACCAGTCCACCTACAGCTTCGAGATCGACCCGTTCCAGAAGAACAAGGTCATGCAGGGCCTCGACGACATCGACTTCACCATGCAGTTCCTCGGCGAAATCGAAGCCTTCGAGCAGGGCTACGACAAGCGGATGACCTGGGTCACGACCCGGCCGGGCTAGAGAGCCTGCAAGCGATAGAACGGGTTGTTCAAGGCCGCCCGGAAGCTATGACCATGCAGGAAGTCTGGCGCGGATAACCGTGGGGCCCGGCTTCCGGCCTAACCCCGCCGCCGTTCCGTCAACGCGACGCCGGTTTCGATGAGGCTCTCGACTTCGGTTGCTGTATAGCCGGTTTCGACGAGTACCTCGCGGGTGGCATTGCCGAAGCGCGGCGGCGCGGTGCGCACGGTGCCCGGCGTGCGGGAGAGCTTGGCGGCGATACCGGGCGCTTCCCACTCGTCGCCCTTAACCGAAGCGCGCATGCCACGGTGCAGCGTGTGCGGATGGGTAAACACCTCGGGGATCGCGTTAACGGGGCCGGCCGGCACGCCCTGGCGCAGCAGCGTCTCGCAGAGCGCATCGCACTCGAAGCCGGCGAGCTTCGCTTCCAGCAGCGGCTTCAGCTCGGCGCGGTTGCGCGAGCGGGCGGCATTGTCGGCAAAGCGCGCATCTTCGGCGAGTTCGTCCGCGCCGATGGCGCTGCAGAAGCGCGCCCACTGGCCGTTGTTTCCGATGGCGAGGAAGGCCTGCTTGTCCTGTGTGCGAAAGGCGTCATAGGGGTAGATGTTGGGATGGGCATTGCCGGTGATCGCGGGCGCATTGCCCGACATGAGCCAGTTGGGGGCCTGCGGGTGCAGCAGAGCGACCGCACAGTCGTAGAGCGTGAGGTCGAGGAACTGGCCGCGGCCGGAGCGCTCGCGCTCCAGCAGCGCCATCAAAATGGCAATGACTGCGTTGAGGCCGGTGCCCATGTCGACCATCGGCGTGCCGACGCGCACGGGGCCGCTGTCGGGCGAGCCGTTGACGCTCATCATGCCGGACATCGCCTGGATCACGGCGTCGTAACCGGGGAAACCGCCGAGCGGTCCGTCGGCGCCGAAGCCGGTGATGCGGCAATGCACAAGGCGGGGAAAGCGTTGGCTCAGCACTTCCTCGTAGCCGAGGCCCCATTTCTCCAGCGTGCCGGGCTTGAAATTCTCGGCGATGACATCCGCGCCTTCCAGCAGGCGCATCAGCACCGCCTTGCCGTCATCCTTCGAG
>MPNF01000265.1 GCA_002238885.1 Alphaproteobacteria bacterium bin95
CGCGCCGCGAGCGCATGACCCCGATATGGACCCGATCCGCGTATCTCCATACTGGCCCGCGGCAACTCAAGTGCCGCACTAGGGAAACCGGACACACGACTGCGCCTGACCGCATAGGCCCGACCAAGCCGAAAAAACTGCTTGCATCCAGGGAGGCGTCCACACACGGCTCGCCGCTCCGCTCCGGCCGGGGTGACGGTTTTGGGCTTGGCCCGAAATGCGTTCCAGCCCGAAAGGATTCCGCTCTGGGCTTCCCGGACCCGCTATTCCCTTCGCCGCGCGACGGGCCAGAGCATGCGCGCCAGCAGCGCCGCTCCTATCACCACGACGAACAGGCGCCCGGTGTGGTGCGTCGCCACGAAGGCAACGTCGATGTCGAGCGACAGCGCAATCAGGTTCATTTCGGCAAAGCCCCCCGGCGTATAGGCCAGGTGGACGGCCCTGAAGTCGAAGCCGCCCAAGGCCGCCACCAGTCCGGCGACCGCAAATGCCGCGACCAGAAACAGCGCGTAATACATGGCCGAGACCGCAACCGTGCGCCCCAGCTCGCGCGGCCGCACGCCGACGAAGCGCGCGCCGGCGCCGCAGCCGATGAACACCTGGGCCGTGGCCAGCAGTTCGGTAGGGGGACGCGACTCCGTCAGGCCGCCGATATGCGCGGCTGCGCTGACAAGCATCGGACCGACCATCTGCCAGGCGGGAATGCGCAGCAGCTTGGCCGCGCCGCCGCCGACGACGGCGGAAGCCGTGAGCACCACCCAGTCGTGGAGACTGAGGTCCGCGAGCCGGGAACCGCCGAGATCGACCGGCGGCACATAGTCGGTAAGCAGCCGGTATGCCGGCGGCACGATGAACATCACCATGAGGATGCGGGTAGAGTGGGAGAGCAGGATGGCGCGCTCGTCCGCGCCCAATGCGGGCCCCAGCAACGACATCTCCCCGAGGCCGCCGGGGGCGGCGCAGAAAAAAGCGGTGCGGCGGTCCATCCGCCCGACCCGGCGGAAGAACCAGGCCCCGAACGCCGCGCCGGCAATGGTGAATGCGAGCATGCCGGCAAACACCCCGCCCCAGCTTGCCAGCCGGTCCAGCACATCGGGTGCGAAAGCAGCGCCCAGCATGACGCCCAGCACGACCATCCACACGCGCCGCACATCGTTCGGCATGTAAAGACGGACACCGGCCAGGGCCGCGACGGTGCAAGCGAACAGACTGCCCATCATCCAGGGCAACGGGCTTTGCAGAAGCGAGAACAGGTAGCCGCCGCAAGTCCCTATAAGTAGCGTCTTCAGAAGTAGGGGCCAGTTCTGCGCGAGTTCACGCAAGGCGCGCATCACGGCTGGAATTGCTCCTTCAGGATGCGCTCCTCCAGGCCCCGGTCCGGATCGAACAGCAGGTGCAGCAACATTCCCTCGTCCCGATGGACCAGCACCTCGGCCGCGTCGCGCACTTCGGTGAAATCCGCAACCGCGCTCACCGGCCGCTTGCGCGCCTCAAGAACGGTCAAGCGCACGGACACCGTGTCGGGAAGAATCGCGCCGGGCCACCGCCGGGGCCGGAAGGCGCTGATCGGCGTGATGCAGAGCGACTGGCCCCGAAGCGGCAGGATGGGCCCGTGCGCGGACAGGTTGTAGGCCGTGCTCCCGGCGGGCGTCGCCACGATGACGCCGTCGCACATCAGCTCTTCCATCCGCTCGATGCCGTCGATCTCGATGCGCAGCTTCGCCGTCTGCCGGGTCTCGCGCAGCAGCGAGACTTCGTTGATCGCGCGCGCCTTGCGTACCTGGCCGGCAAGCGTGCGCGCCTCCATGAGCAACGGATGGAGGCTCACCGTCTCCGCTGCCGCGACCCGCTCGGGAAGTCCCTCGGCGCGGAAACCGTTCATCAGGAAGCCGACGCTGCCCCGGTTCATGCCGTAGATCGGCGGCGGGCTGTCTCCGAAGCTGTGCAGCGTTTCGAGCATGAACCCGTCGCCGCCCAGCGCCACGACGACATCGGCTTCGGCCGGCGCGATTTCGCCATAGGCCGCCGCCAGGGCCTGGCGGGCCTCCTGCGCCGTGGACGTCTCGGCGGCAACGAACGCCAGGCGCGGACCGGCCATCGACAGGCGCGGCCGCGTCAGCCGCCGGTCACGCTCATATGGCGCGGCACCGAGATCGCGCCCCGCCGCCGGTCGATGACGAAATCGTGGCCCTTGGGCTTGCGCGAGATCGCCTCGTGCACGGCCTGTTCCAACAAGGTGTCGCCGGCATCGGCCCTGAGCGGCGCACGAAGATCGGCCGCGTCTTCCTGGCCGAGGCACATATAGAGCGTGCCGGTGCAGGTCAGCCGCACCCGGTTGCAGCTTTCGCAGAAGTTATGCGTAAGCGGCGTGATGAAGCCGATCCGCTGCCCGGTTTCCTCGATCACGGCGTATCGCGCCGGGCCGCCCGTGCTGTAGTCGGTTTCCGCCAGCGTCCAGTTGCGCTCGATCTTCGCGCGCACCATGGAGAGCGGCATATACTGGTCGAGGCGGTCTTCGCCGATATCCCCCATCGGCATCACCTCGATGATGACGAGATCGAACCCGCGCTCGCCGCACCAGGCGATCATGGCGTCGAATTCGTCGTCGTTGACGCCGCGCAGCGCGACCATGTTGATCTTCACGGCCAGCCCGGCGGCCTGCGCCGCATCCAGCCCGGCCATGACCTGCTCGAACCGCCCCCAACGGGTGATTTCCTTGAACTTCGCCGGGTCCAGCGTGTCGAGCGAGACATTCACCCGGCGGACGCCGGCTTCGAAGAGACCTTCGGAGAAGCGCCCGAGCTGGCTGCCATTCGTGGTCAGTGTGAGCTCTTCAAGTCCGCCGCCATCGAGATGCCGCCCGAGCGACTGGATCAGCTGCATGACGTTGCGCCGCATCAGCGGCTCGCCGCCGGTGAGACGCAGCTTGCGCACGCCCATGCGGACGAAGGCGCTGCACAGCCGGTCGAGCTCCTCGAGCGTCAGCAGGTCCCGCTTGGGCAGGAACGTCATGTGCTCCGACATGCAATAGACGCAGCGGAAGTCGCACCGGTCGGTCACCGAGACGCGCAGATAGGTGATCGCACGCCCGAACGGGTCGATAATCGGCGCTGCACCGTCCCAGGGGCCGCCGTCCATCGTTGAAAGCCCTCCTCCACCCAGTGCGGAGCAATATAGACAGCAAGCCCCTGCCCCGCCAGTCCCGGGACTCGAAGACGCCGCTACAGCGCGCTCTCGAGGATTTCGAAGACATCCTCGATGCTGCGCACCGGACGGGGATTGGCGAGGACGAACGGCTCGCGCATCGCCTGTTCGGCGATTTCCGGGAAGCGGTCCGGCCCGACGCCGACATCGCCGAGCCGCGTCGGCAGGCCCAGGCGGGCAACCAGATCGGCCACCAGGTCGGCTGCGGGGCGGTCCGGCTGTCCCATCGCCTCGGACACGACCTGCTGGCGCTCCCCTCCCGCCTGCCGGTTCCAGCGCAGCACCGGGGCGAGCATGACGCAGGAGGTATAACCGTGCGGCACGTCGCAGGCGCCGCCGAGGACATGGCCGATTCCGTGGCTGGCGCCGACCCGCACCCCCGCCGTGACACCCGCCATGGACATCCAGGCGCCGAGTTGGCTTTCGAGCCGCGCATCCACATCGCCGGGCGCCGTTTTCGACGCCGCCAGCGATCGGGAAAGCAGCTTCAGGGCCTGGAGGTTCATGGCGTCGGTATAGGCATTGGCTCCGGGCGCGCAGAGCCCTTCGACCGCGTGATCGACAGCCCGGATCCCGGTCGAAAACCACAGCCATTCCGGCGTGTGAAGTACGGCCCAGGGATCGAGCACCACCGAGGTCGGGATCATGTCGGGGTGCTCGTAGCCCTGCTTCTCCGGGATGCGCGTGTCGGTGCTGCCCTGGTAGTGGTAGTACTCGCCGCCCGAGAGAGTCGTCGGCACGGCGACCTGGCCGATTTCCGGCCCCCGGAACTCCGGCCTCGTTCTTGTGCCGTCGGGCTGAACCACGGTGCGGAACGGCTCCATGTCGTCCACGGTTTCAAGACCGTGCGCCAGCGCCAGCCGCGCCATCTTGCCGACGCCGGAGGCCGAACTGCCGCCGACCGTGACGATCAGGTCGGCCTTCGCAGCGCGGGCATCGCGCGCCGCGGCGATCACCGTTTCGCGGTGGACATGGGCCGGAATGCCCTCGAACAGCCCGGCGACACGGTTCCCGAGCCCCCTGCCGATTTCCGAGACGACATCGCTCTCGCGGTTCAGCGTCCGGCTCACGATGAGGAAGACGCGCTCCGCCCCGAGTCGCCTAGCCTCTTCCGCAACAACTTCCGAGGCGGGCCGGCCCCACACGACCCTCTGCATTCGCGAAAATTCGATCTGGCCTGCCTGCGCCATGATTCAGCCCCTCCCAAGGACGATCCGCCATCCCCTGAACCGCAATGGCTCGGCCGCGCGCGAATCGGACAGATCGTAGTCCAGTCGCTCGAGTTTTCGGATATAGGCGCGCGTCAGCGCCGCGAGCGCGCGACCGTAGCCGTCTGCGGCGGGCGCCAGCAGGGCCGCGGCCTGCTGCGCGATCGCGCGCGGCTCGGCGCCCTCCGGCAATGTCCGGCGGAAGAATGCGGCGGCGCGCAGCCAGCCGACCAACGCCCAGGCTGTGCCAATGTCTTCGCTGCCGGCCTCTCCGCTCACAACCTGTCCCGCAAGCGCTGCCAGCGTCCCGCCCGTTTCCCGCGCATAGGCCGGCAGGTCGGTGGGCGGCGATGCGTCCAGGTCCATTTCCCGCGCGTCGAGAAGGCGTCGGAAACGGTCAGCCGGCAGGCCATGCTCGCGCATGGCAGCCGCGAGCGGTTGCACCACGGCGTGGCGGCGTTCCCTCCCCGAAGCGGCCTCGCCCAGTGCATCGCGCCACCATTGGAGCCGCACGGCTCCCAGCATCGGCTCGCCCACGGTCTCCCGCAGATGCGCTACCTCCAGGTTGAAGGCGTGCAGCGCGTAGAGGGCTGGCCTGGCCCGTGCGGGCTGGAAGGCGATGACGGCTGCCCGGTCCGCATCGAACCGGATAACCCGGTCCTTGCAATAGGCTGCGTCGTTGCTTTGCTCGGCCATGGCGCAATATC
>MPNF01000266.1 GCA_002238885.1 Alphaproteobacteria bacterium bin95
GGACGCTTCTACACCCAGGACGAATACAATATCCGCAAGCTGTTGCGCGGCGGGCGGCAGATTCTGGAACTCGGCCGCTCCTGCGTCCATCCGGATTATCGCCGCCACCACACCATGCAGATGCTCTGGCGTGGCATTGCGCGCTATGTGATGCACCATAACGTGAAGCTGCTGTTCGGCTGCGGAAGTTTTCCGGGCGCGGATCCCGAGGTCCATGCCTTGCCGCTCTCCTACTTGTATTACGAACATCTTGCGCCTCTCGCGCTCCGGCCCAAGGCGCTGCGCCCGCGCCATGTCGAGATGCGGCGGCTGGCCCGCGAGGACGTCGACAAAAGGAAGGCGCTTGCCGCCCTGCCACCGCTCATCAAGGGCTATCTGCGTATTGGCGGCGGCGTCGGCGACGGAGCGGTGATCGACCGCGAATTCGACACGGTCGATGTATGCATCGTGGTGCGCCCGGATGGCGTAACCGACCGTTATTTGCGCCGCTACAGCCGCGACGGCGAGTTCACACGGGAGGCGCTGGCCTCGTGATCCGCCACTCGCCGCTGCGCGCCTTTGGGCGCCTTCTGGTCTACGTCCTTTACACGCTCCCGCTAATGCCGGTGCAGGCCCTGGCCGTGCTCCTGAGGCGGCCGCTCGCCGTCAGCCTGCCTCTGTCCTATCACCGGCGCTGCGCGGGAATTCTTGGCTTCGACCTCAGAACGCACGGCACATTGAGCAAGGCGCGACCGACATTGTTCGTCTGCAACCATGTCACCTATCTCGATATCGTCACCCTGGGCGCAACGCTGCCGGCCTCATTCGTCGCGAAGTCGGAGGTTTCCGGCTGGCCCTTCTTCGGCCAGCTCGCCAAGCTGCAGAGAAGCGTGTTCGTGGACCGGCGGCCGCGATCGACGGCCGGCCAGCGCGATGCGATGCAGATACGTCTCGAGAGCGGCGACAACCTGATCCTCTTCCCGGAAGGAACATCAAGCGACGGCATCAGGGTGCTGCCGTTCAAGAGCGCCCTGTTCAGCGTTGCCGAGCGCAAGGTCGGCGGCAAGCCGCTGGTGGTGCAACCGGTATCCATTGCCTATTCGGCCATAGACGGGCTGCCCACCGGCCGGGCGCATATGCCGCGCATCGCCTGGTATGGCGACATGGGTATGGCGGGGCATATCTGGACTGCTCTGGGGCTTGGGCGGATATCGGTGGATGTCATATTGCACGAGCCGACCAGCTATGCAGAGTTCGCGAACCGGCGCGAAATGGCCCACATATGCCACGGCAAGGTCGCCGGCGGCGTCGAGCGGGCCCTGGCCGGCCGCATCGCAAGCGGTTGACGCACCTTCGCGGAATGCTAGCTTCGGAGTCACCGATGCTCGAGAGACCGACAAGGCAGGCGTTGCCCAAGAAGCTGTTCGTAAAGACATACGGTTGCCAGATGAATGTTTACGACTCCGAGCGGATGTCGGAAATGCTGGCTGCCGTGGGTTACGAAGCCGTGCATGCCGCCGAGGATGCGGATCTCGTTGTGCTCAACACCTGCCATATTCGCGAGAAAGCTGCGGAGAAGGTCTATTCCGAGGTCGGCCGGCTGCGCGCCCTGAAGAGCCGGCGTCCGGACATGGTGATCGCCGTTGCCGGCTGCGTCGCCCAGGCCGAAGGCAGCGAAGTGTTACGCCGTGCGCCCGCCGTCGATATCGTCGTCGGTCCCCAAGCCTACCAACGCCTGCCGGAAATGCTGGCCAGGGTCGAGCGAGCCCGGGGCGGTTCGGGGATCGTGGATGTCGAATTTCGCCCGGAAGCTAAATTCGACGAACTTCCCGCACACGAGGGACCGGCGGGGCCAAGCGCTTTCCTGACTATCCAGGAAGGCTGCGACAAGTTCTGCACCTTCTGCGTGGTGCCCTATACTCGCGGCGCGGAATATTCGCGCCCGGCGGCTGCGGTCATCGCAGAGGCCGGCGAACTCGCAAGGCGGGGTGCGCGCGAAATCGTCCTGCTCGGCCAGAACGTGAATGCGTGGTGCGGCGAAGGCCCAGACGGCCGCGACTGGACCCTGGCGCGCCTGATTCGCGCGCTGGCAGAAATCGAAGGCGTCGAGCGGCTGCGCTACACAACCTCGCATCCGCGCGACATGTCCGACGACCTGATTGAAGTTCATGGCGCGGTTCCGGCCCTGATGCCCTTCCTGCACCTCCCCGTCCAGTCCGGCTCGGACCGCGTGCTGGATCGGATGAACCGCAAGCATCGCGCCTCGGACTACCTTCGCATCGTCGAGCGTCTGCGAACCGCGCGGCCGGACATTGCGCTCGCTTCGGATTTCATCGTCGGATTTCCGGGGGAGAGTGAGCGCGACTTCGAAGGGACGATGACGCTGGTTCGCGAGATTGGATACGCCCAAGCCTATTCCTTCAAATACAGCGCGCGACCGGGCACACCCGCCGCCGCCGATCCCCTGCAGGTGCCGGAAGCAGTCAAGAGCGAACGCCTGGCCCGCCTGCAGGATCTGCTGAACAGCCAGCAGCAAGCATTCAACCGCAATTGCGTCGGGAAACGCCTCCCCATCCTGTTCGAACGGAACGGCAAACGGCACGGCCAGCTCGTCGGGCGTTCGCCATATATGCAGGCGGTCCATGCGGAGGCCGGCGCGGCCCGGATCGGCGACCTCGCGGAGGTCGAAATCCTGGCGGCCGGTCCCAACAGCCTCTCTGGCGGGAGCCCCGCAATTTGAGCGAAGCGCGACTTCAGTTCGACGACAACAGCCTCTTGCCTGCCCTTTACGGGGCGCACGACCGCAACCTGGCGCGCCTGGAACAGAAATTCGGCGTCTCGATGCGTGCACGCGGGAACGAACTGGCCATCGCCGGACCCGAAAGCGCCGTGGCGGCGGCGCGTTCGGCCATGGACCTGCTTTACGACCGCGCGCGGCGGGGGCTGGAGATCGATCCGGGCGAAGTGGACGGCGCGGCGCGACTGGCGGAAGTCGCCGGCATTGCGAAACTGCCGGGTGCCAATGGCGACTTGTTCGGGATCGACAGCGAAACCGTCGAGACCCGGCGACGCCACATTGCTCCGCGTTCGCCTAACCAGGCGCTCTACCTGAAGACGATTCGCGAACGCGATGTCGTCTTCGGCGTCGGCCCGGCGGGCACCGGCAAGACTTATCTCGCCGTGGCGGCGGCGGTTTCGATGCAGACGGCCGGCGAGGTCGAGCGCATTGTGCTGTCGAGGCCCGCGGTGGAAGCCGGCGAACGGCTCGGCTTCCTCCCGGGCGACCTTCGCGAGAAAGTCGATCCCTATCTGCGTCCGCTGTACGATGCGCTGCACGACATGGTGTCCGGTGACCGGGTGATGCGCCAGATCGGCAATGGCGAGATCGAGATTGCGCCCCTCGCCTTCATGCGAGGGCGTACTCTGGCGCGGGCCTTCGTTATCCTCGACGAAGCGCAGAACACGACACCTACCCAGATGAAGATGTTTCTGACCCGCCTGGGCGAGGGCTCGCGGATGGTGGTGACGGGCGACCTGTCCCAAGTCGATCTGCCGGGCGGAGTGCGCTCCGGCCTGTCCGAGGCGCTCGATGTGCTGGAGGGGGTGGACGGTGTCGGCGTAGTGCGTTTCAACTCTCGCGATGTCGTCCGCCATTCGGTAGTGACACGCATCGTCGATGCCTATGATGCCGCCGCAAAGGCGCGCCGCGATGAATAAGTGGACCGTCGAGGTATCGCTCGACGAGGGCGAATGGCCGGACGGCGAAGAGGCAGCCGATTGGTGTAGCCGTGCGGCATGTGCGGCCCTGACCGGCGCCGGGTGCACCCGTCCGGCGGGGCTCTCCGTACTGCTCGGGAGCGACGCCGAGATTCGCGAGTTGAATCGCCGATTCCGCGGCCTCGACCGGCCAACGAATGTGCTCTCCTTTCCTTCCGGCGCCGCGCCTTGGCCGGGCGGACCGCCACCGCTCGGCGAGATAGCGCTTGCCGGTGAGACTGTCAGGCGCGAAGCGCTCGAACAGCAGAAAACCCTGCACGACCATCTATGCCACCTGGTGGTCCACGGGACGCTCCATCTCCTCGGTTTCGACCATGAGACGGACGAGGAAGCCTGCCGGATGGAGCGGCTGGAGGTGCGCTGCCTCGAAACGCTGTCGATAGCCGACCCGTACAGGGAACAGGGCTGACGGGCAGTGGACACGCCGGCTCATACATCGAACGGCAATGGCGGCCGCCTCCGCGCGCTCTGGCGCCGGCTTGCCGGCAGGCGAAGCAATGAGGGCTCCATCAGCGAGACCCTGTCGAACCTCGCCGCACAACATAACGAGGACGCAACGCCGATAGACCCGCTAGAGCGGTTCCTGCTCGAAAACACGCTCAAGCTGCGCCGCATGACGGTCGAGGACGTGATGGTGCCGCGTGCGGACATCGTTGCCGTCTCTGCCGCCACGCCGCTCGATGAGGTCGTCGCGGCGGTCGAGCAATCGCGCCATTCGCGCCTGCCGGTGTTCGAGAAGGACCTCGACCAGATCGTCGGAATGATTCACGTGAAAGACGTGCTGGCTCATATCGGCAAGCCCGACACGCCGTCGCCGAAGGAACTGGCGCGCGAGGTCCTGTTCGTCTCGCCGGCGATGCTGGTTCTCGACCTGTTGCTCGATATGCGGCTGAATCGCACGCATATGGCCCTGGTTGTCGATGAGTTCGGCGGTATCGACGGCCTGGCGACCATCGAGGACCTGGTCGAGGAAATCGTCGGCGATATCGAGGACGAGCACGATATTGCGGAAGCGCCGCTATTGGATCCCCGGCCCGACGGCACGCTGGTCGCTGACGCGCGGGCGACGCTGGAAGACTTCGAGGCCGCAGTCGGCGAGGTGCTGTCCGACGACGAGCGCGAAGACATCGACACGCTTGGCGGGCTGGTCTTCAACCTGGTCGGACGGGTCCCGAGCCGGGGAGAATTGGTGTCGCATCCGTCGGGTCTGGAATTCGAGGTGCTGGACGGAGATCCGCGCCGGCTGAAGCGGCTGCGGGTGCGCAATCTGCCGGCGGCCGGATGAGGGCGCGGCTCGCCGGTCTGGCGGGCCGGAACCGGCTTCTGGCCGCAACGGCGGCAGGCATCGGCGCCACGCTGGC
>MPNF01000267.1 GCA_002238885.1 Alphaproteobacteria bacterium bin95
TCCGTTCCACTTCGGCGTCGTCGTCTGCATCAACCTGATTCTCGGCCTGCTGACCCCGCCGGTGGGCGCCGGCCTCTACGTGGCTGCCGGCATGGTCAACGCAAGACCGGGAGCTATCTTCCGCGCCCTGATCCCGTTCCTGATATCGACCGTCGCGGTACTCATTTTGCTTAGCTGGCAGCCAAGTCTGGTCACGGCACTGATTGAGGACTAGGCGGTGCTCGCTTCCAGTTCGGCTCTGTGCTGTTAAGCCTCCACCGACGCTTCGCTCCGGCTCGGTCGCGGGAGTAACGGGGGCTTGTGTCTGCGACGGCTGGGGCTTGAACTGGCCGAGGGTGGGGTGAAGAGGCCGTTCGCGCACTGGCGTGCTGTAGCGGCACCCGCTGTTAAGCCTGGTCCGAACCATTCTGTCGGCTCCGGTCACTGATGGCGCGGGTTTCCCGCGACCTCGTTCAAGAGAATGGGACTTCGAACTCCGCCAGCCGACCAGCTTGGCTGGGAATCCCCAATGCACTACCATTCCAACTGGACCAGTCAACGGGGGCAGGTCAGGAGCTCCCGTCCGCCCGTGCAAACTCGCTCCGGGCGTCAAAAAGTCTCGCTGTTTGCCCGGTTTTCGCCAAATTATTTCTCATTTCCCTCCCGTCTGGGAGGTGTGCCGATATTTCGAAACGGCATAGATTCCAGGCCTGTCGAGTGAACGGAATCCGCCGCTACGGGGGGTCGCTTGAGGGGTCCGGGACGCTTTGTGTTTTTCGATTCCACGCCAGAACGGAAACCGGGGGCCGGGCGCTCCGTAACGTGGAAAGGCCTCGCCATCGGCACGGGCGCGCTCAGCCCGCGGCTCGAGCTCGGCCTGCGCCGTGACGGCGGCGACGCCGAGACCGGCTTCGGGCTCGACCTCGGCGGCGGGCTTGCCTGGTCGGACCCAGGGACCGGGATCCGGGCGGAGGTAAGCGGGCGCGGCCTGCTGACCCACGAGAACGCCGGGTTCCGTGAGCGCGGCATCGCAGGCTCGTTCGGCTGGGACCCGCGGCCGGACTCGGACAGGGGCCCGAGCCTGGTGCTGACGCAGACCATGGGGCTTGCGGCGAGCGGCCGCGCGGACGCGCTTCTCGGCCGGCGCACGCTCGAGAGCCTTGCGGCCAACGACGACGGCGACGAGCGCCGGCGCCTGGAGCTGCGGCTCGGGACGGGTTCACCGCCTTGGGCGACCGGTTCGCCTCGACGCCCGAGATCGCGTTCGGGATGTCGCAGGGCCGGCGCGAATACAGCCTCGGCTGGCGCCTGCGCCGCGAGATGCGCGCCGCCAGGAGAGCGACAACGACAATGCCAAGCCCCGGCACAACGCCGGATTCAGGATCACAGCGCGATGGTGAGCCAACGGCGGGCCTCGTGGTGGGGCATCGCATATATCGACATGGCGTCTCCTTCCGCTCTCGAAGTAGACGATACTCGCGCAACGCGCGCGCGGCTGTGGCTACGCGGCGGCTTTCCGGACAGCTATCCCGTCGAGAGTGATCGCGACAGCCTGATGCTGCGCCAGGATTTCATTCGCACCTATCTGGAGCGTCGCGTCGCGGTTTCCGGTCCGCGCATTCCCGCCACGACCGTGGAACGATTGTGGACGATGCTCGCGCATCGCCAGGGAACCACGCTCGACGCATCCGGGCTCGCCAGAGGCCTGGAAGTGAGCACATGGTCGGTGACGCGGCGCTTACCTTTCGACTGCACATACAACCTCTTCGATCCACCCGGGAACCGAAAGGACCGCCATGGGCCACACCAGACGGCAGTTTCTTGCTGCCGCCGCTGCTGCCGCGTCCACCCTAACCATGGCCGGCTGCGCCGGCCCGCACGTAGCTTCCCAGGGACATCGCTCGTCCTATGCAAGTCAAATCATAGAGGCACAGAACTGGAACACCGTGTTCCTCTGGGTCGATGCGGTCCTGCAGCAGGTGCGGGACCAGAGGGTTACGCCGCCGCGGGCCGCCTACAATTTCGGCCTCCCCATGGCAGCCGGTTTCCTTGCTGCGAATGGGGTCGTCCGGGCCTATGACGAGCCTTTCGGGATCGGCTCCGGCCCGCGCGGCGCCGACCCGGAGGTTGCCTATGGCATCGCCTTTGCCGTAGGCGCGGCGGAAGCATTCCAGCAACCCTTCCTGTTCGAGCGCATGGCCTTCCTGAACCGCTTCCCCGACGGCGAGGCAAAGTCGCTCGGTGTCGAATGGGGCCGCAAGGTCGGCCACCGGTTGCTCGACCTGCGCACGGACGACGGTTCGGAACCCAGCGAGGCCTTGTACTATCTCGGACGCTACAAGAGGCGAAGCGATGCGCTGCGGTGGCGCCCGACCGGCCCGTTTTACGGCGCAGCGCCTGGCCCGGCATTTGCCAGTTTCGACCGCGGCCTCCATCCGGGGCACGGCCGGATAAAGCCGTGGACGATGACGAGCGGCTCGCAGTTCAGGACGGCCGGATTTTACGATCCGGCGAGCCCCGAGTTCGCCGAAGAGTTCGACACCATCCGCCGACTCGGAGGGATGGACAGCGAAATCAGGAGCGAAGAGCAAGCGGAGATCGCGCTATTCTGGGAAGACGGACCCTGGGGCGTCACCCCGCCGGGCCACATGGTTTATATCGCGATGCAGATCCTGCAGGGCCGGGGGTTCTCCTTCATCGAGCTTGCGCGTGCCTTCGCGCTGATCGGCATGACGCAGTGCGATGCCTCCATTTCCGCCTGGGACAGCAAATACCATTACGACATCGTCCGTCCGGAAAGCGCCATTCGCGTGCGCGCGCCGGCATTCGGCAATCCGGACCCGCGCGTGGTCCGGCAGGCAGGCTGGCAAAGCTATATCCCCACACCGGAATTTCCGGCCTATCCGGCGGGACATTCCACCTTCGGCGCCGCCGCCGCGGAGCTGCTGGCGCTGTTCGTCGGACGCGACCATGTCGCATTTTCAGGCCAGGCTCCGGACGAGGTGCTCTGGCCACAACTGCGTGGCGTTACACGGAGCTGGACGAGTCTCAGCCACATGGCCGAAGAAAACGGCATGAGCCGGCTCTATGGCGGCGTGCACTGGGAACTCGACCATAGGGCCGGGATGAAGGCCGGCCAGGCGATCGCGCGGCAGGCCTTCTATTCCACCCTTCCACCAAAGGCGTAAAGCCATGGCAGCAAAGCGGGTTCGGCGGGCCCTGGTTCCCGCCGCGATTGCCGTTGCCGGTCTGGCCGCCGGCGGTCCCGCCTCCGCTCAGTCCGTTCCCCTGAACTATGAGAGCCTGTCGTCAATGGAGGAGCCGATCGCAGTCGAAATCAGCGACGTGACCTTCATCCTTACGGGCCTGGTGGATGCGCGGTGGTCTGTCGAAAGCGAAGGCAACGACAACACCGATACGAGCCTGATCGGAAACTTCCAGGTCAGCGCGCTGACGCAGTTGCCGAACCGCTGGCTGGTCGATCTTTCCTATTTCGGCCAGCACGCCTCCGATCCGACGACCGTTTTCGGGACCGGCGACGGTTACACGGACAATGGAGCGCTGTCCGTCGGCAGCTATTGGGGCACGGTGTCGGGCGGCAATGTCTCGGGCATCGTGCGCGAAATGACGCGGCGCCTGCGGGGCGCCGGCAATGCCGTGCTGGCTTTCGACGGCTTTCTGGGCGCGCTCGAAGACTGGAGCGGCAGCTATACCGGACGCTTCGGCCCCTGGGTCGTCGGCGCCGTGGTCGATGAAGACGGCGGTTTCGACCTGGGGGCGACGTTCCAGCGCCCGGCGGGCACCAGGGACTGGCGCGCGACCCTGCGGACGGCCGAAGGCTCCTATGCCCCGGTCGGCGGTCAACGGTTCGATACCCGGGGCTTCGGCATTGTCGGGGAGGTCATTTACGGCAGCACCACGGTCGATGCGGGCGCCGGCTATGAGCAGTTTGCTTCGAAAGGGCCGAACGCCGATCGCTGGTATGTCGCCACCGGCGTCCGCACGAAAACTGGCGCGTTGACCCTGTCGCTTGAGGGGCAGGTCGGCCGCATCGAGGGCAAGGACGAGGCTTCGACCGCGCTGGGCGCCCAGTACGATATCGCACGAGGGCTGTCGGCCAATCTGGGCCTCAACCACGCGAAAGCGCGGGTGTCTCTCGACGGCGCAGGCTTCCTGGACATCGAGGAAACGAGGACCGTCCTTTCGCTCAGATACAGCTTCTAGGCCGGACGCTGCCGGAAGGCGGCTTCGCTCCGGTGCGAAAAACCCCTTGATGAACGGTCAGGACACGAAGAACGGAAGACCGGTGCGACGCGCACCGACAAGGCCCAAGCGGCCCGAACGTGCATATATGAGCATCTTGCAGAACGTAACTCGAACGACCTTGCGCTCGGCGTCACACATCGAGATGGATGACACCGGCTTCGGGGGCGAACACGAACCTGGCGGTCCTCGTCACGCGCTGCCTGCCTTCGCCTTGTAGACGGTTCCGCGTGAGACCCCCAGCTCGCGGGCGACTTGCGTCGCCGACAGGCCCATGGCCAGCCGTCGTCTGATGGCTTCCATGTCGATCCTGGGAGGGCGGCCGCGATAGGCGCCACGTTGCTTCGCCGCGGCGATCCCCACGGCCTGGCGCTCACGGCGCAGGTTGGTCTCGAACTCGGCAAAGACGCCGAGCATGTCGAAGAAGGCTTTGCCGGCAGCGGTCGAGGTGTCCACGGGCTGTTCGGTGGCAGCGAGATGGGCACCCTTGTCCTGGAGTGTTGCGACGATGACCTGGAGATCGCGCATCGAGCGCGCCAGACAGCAGGTCTTCTCCACACACCACTGAGAGATCGACCCTCTTCCCGGCTTGCGCGTCGCCGGCGCTCTCCGGCACCTGCTGTATCAGTTCGCCGGGCGCCGGCCACAGGCCCACTCCGGATGCCGATGTTCCTGAACGGAAACGACGCCGGCGCGGTGAAGTCCGTGCATGTGGACGTCGGCTGGTCGGAGCCGGTGACCTCGCCGAAACGGTGGCGCCCTCATCGTCCCGGTAGGCGACCTCCACCGACTTGAGCACGTACCCGAAGGGGGTCGTGTCCCCAGGCGTGGTGTAGGAGTTGAGGCTTCCGCTGGTA
>MPNF01000268.1 GCA_002238885.1 Alphaproteobacteria bacterium bin95
TCGCGTTCGATGCGCTGGAAGATCAAGCGCTTCACCAATGACGAGCTCCGGCAGAAATTCGTGGACGCCGCCGTGCCGCAGGCCCGCCTGATCGGCCTGGAACCGCCCGACCCGGAACTCCGCTACGACGAAGAGACCGGCCACTGGCGCTTCGGCGAGATCGACTGGAGCGAGTTCAACGAGGTGCTGGCCGGCAACGGGCCGTGCAACCGCGAGCGCCTGGCCGCGCGCCGCAAGGCCCATGCGGACGGCGCCTGGGTGCGGGAGGCCGCGACTGCCCATGCACGCAAGAAGCGCAGGCGCACGATTGTGGCGGCAGCGGCCGAATAGCGTCCGGCGGGCGAAACGCATGTCCGATAGCGACGAGAGAGCAGGGAACGAGCGGGACTGGCCGCTGTTCGAGGTGTTTATCCGGGCCCGCACCGGCCTGCACCACCGCCATTGCGGCTCGCTGCACGCCGCCGACCCGGAAATGGCGCTGGCCCGCGCCCGCGATGTCTATACAAGGCGCGGCGAAGGCACGAGCATCTGGGTCGTCGCCTCCGAGCAGATCTTCGCCTCCGACCCGGCAGACAAGGACATGCTGTTCGAGCCGGCGATGTCGAAGATCTACCGCCATCCGAGCTTTTACGAACTCCCCGAAGACGTCGAGAACATGTAGATGGCGGACGCGCTGACCGCCGCGTATGCGCTGCGCCTCGGCGACGATGCGCTCATCCTCAGCCACCGCCTCTCGCAATGGGTCGGGCACGGGCCGGAACTCGAGGAGGATATCGCGCTCGCCAATACCGCCCTCGACCTGCTCGGACAGGCGCGCCTGCTGCTTTCCCATGCCGGCGACCGGGAAAGCGCGGGCCGGGACGAGGATGCGCTCGCCTACGGGCGCGATGTGCTCGATTTCTCCAACCTACTGCTGGTCGAGCAGCCGAACGGCGATTTCGCGCAAACGATGGTGCGCCAGTTCCTGTTCGATGCCTATGCGGTCGAGCTCTGGCCGCGCCTGTCCGCTTCCCGTGACGACGTGCTGGCAGGCATCGCCGGCAAGGCCGCCAAGGAAGCCGCCTACCATGTCGAGCAAAGCGCCGCCTGGGTGGTCCGCATGGGCGACGGCACGGAGGAAAGCCACCAGCGGGCCCAGGCAGGCCTCGATACGCTCTGGCCCTATGCCGGCGAAATCTTCGAGGCTGACGAGGTGGCGGCGGCGCTGGTGGAGAAGGGCATTGCCGTTGCGCCGTCTGAACTCCGAGCGCCCTGGCAGGCGCGGGTCGGGCCGGTGCTGGAGGAGGCCGGCCTGACGCCGCCGGAAGGCGCAGGCATCCGCCTCGGCGGACGGCAGGGCCGGCACAGCGAGCATCTGGGCCATCTGCTGGCGGAGTTCCAGTTCATGCAGCGCGCCTATCCGGGTGCGGAATGGTGAGCCGTGCGGAGGAAGCGCGCCGGCTGGCAGAGGCGGTGCCGGACCCGGAAATCCCGGTGCTGACTGCCGGCGATCTGGGCCTTGTCCGCGACGTGGCCGACGAAGGCGGCAGGCTGGTCGTGCAGCTGACGCCGACCTATAGCGGCTGCCCTGCAAGCGATGCGATCCGGCGCGATGTCGAGGCGGCGCTCGCCGGTGGCGGCTTTGCGGATGCCATCGTCGAGACCTGCCTTGCGCCCGCCTGGACCACGGACTGGATGTCCGAGGCCGGCAAGGCCAAGCTCGCCGCCTACGGCATCGCGCCGCCCACCCGCGGACCCGTCGCCTGCCCGCATTGCGGCGGCGCGGCGGTGGAGGAACTCAGCCGGTTCGGCTCCACGCCCTGCAAGGCGCTCTGGCGCTGCCTAGGCTGCCGCGAACCGTTCGAGCGCTTCAAGTGCCTGTAAGGCCGCGTTTCCACGATCTCACCGTTGCGCAAGTCCGCCGGGAAACCGCTGACTGCGTGTCGGTAGCGTTCGAGGTCCCGGAGGCGCTGGCAGACGCCTACCGGTTCGTGCAGGGCCAGTTTCTGACGCTCCGCCGCGACTTCGACGGCGAGGAGGTCAGGCGGTCCTACTCGATCTGCTCGGGCCGCGACGAGGATGAGTTGCGCATCGCCGTGAAGGAGGTGCCCCGCGGACGCTTTTCCGGCTGGATCAACAACGAGCTCAAGGCAGGCGACGCGCTCTCCGTCATGACGCCGGACGGCCGTTTCCACCGCCCGCTCACGCCAGGCAGCCGGGGGCGCTACGCACTGTTCGCCGCCGGCAGCGGCATCACGCCGGTGATCTCCGTCGCGCGCACGGTGCTCGCCTCGGAGCGGGAGAGCGAGGTGGCGCTGTTCTACGGCAACCGGGTCGCAGGCGACGTGATCTTCCGGGACGAACTGGACGACCTGAAGAGCCGGCATCTCGGCCGATTCTCGGTGCTCCATGTCCTTTCCGGCGAGGACCAGGAGGTACCGCTCTGCCAGGGCCGCATCGACACCGCGAAGACACATGCGCTGATGGAAGCATTCGGCCCGGCCGAGGCGTTCGACGAAGCGCTTGTCTGCGGGCCGGGCGATATGGCCGAGGTCGTGCCGGACGCGCTCATGGCGGCGGGCATGGCGGCGTCCCGCCTCCGCACCGAGCGGTTCACCGGCAATCCGGGCCAAACTATCATGCCGCAGACGGTCGCTTCGGAGGAGCGCGCCGCGGGCGCCGCCGAGGTCACTGTGGTGCTGGACGGCGCGCGCCGGCGCTTCGCCATGGGCTTCGACGGCGAGCGCATCATCGACGCCGGGCGCCGCCACGGCCTCGACCTGCCCTTCTCCTGCAAGGGCGGCATGTGCTGCACCTGCCGGGCGCGGCTCGTCTCCGGCCGCGTCGATATGGTGCAAAACTACTCGCTGGAACCCTGGGAGCTGGACGCCGGCTTCGTCCTCACCTGCCAGTCCCGCCCGCTGACGCGCGAAGTGGTGCTCGACTACGACGCGCTCTGACGAAAGCGAAGCTTCACCCGAACACCGCCATCACCTCCTCGAACGCCTTCATCTGGTTGCCGGCGGCTGAGGATGGGACCAGGATCGGAGTGGTGACGCCGGCGGCGCGCAACTCCTCGACGCCCTCGCGAATCTTCGCTGGCGGGCCGAACAGTGTCACATCCGCGAGCCAGCGATCCGACAGACAGGCGGAGACCGCCGCATCGCCTTCCGGCATGGCGCGCTCCACCGCCTCCATCTCCTCGCGGTAGCCCGCGTCCTTCCAGTAGTTCCGGTAGTAGGGAAGCTGCGCATAGCGGGTGAGCGTGCGGCGGTTGACCGCTTTGGCCGCTTCCAGGTCGTCGGAAACGCAGGTCGGCGTCATGCAGGCAACCTCGAAGCCCGCATCGCTGCGCTTCTCCGCCGGCAATGCCTCCAGCGAGGCCGGGATATGGCTGCGCGCGGCATTGGCGAAGACGATACCCTCGGCGATCTCGCCGGCAAGCGCGATCATCCGCGGCCGCATCGCCGCCAGCACCACCGGCGGCAGCCCGCCCGTGCGCGGCACATTCCGGATTTCCTCCACAAAGGCTCGGATATCGCCGAGCGGCTTGCCGGGACTGATCCCCATGCGCTCATGCGTCGGCTGGTGCGACACGCCGATGCCGAAGCGGAACCGCCCGCCCGAGACCTCGTGGATGAACGCCGCCGCCTGCGCGAACTCTTCCGCCTGCTGGAAATAGATCGGCGCAATGGAGGTAGCGAAGGTCACCCGCTCGGTCGTATGGGCGAGGGCGTGGCAGAGCCCGAGGCCGCTGAACGGGCTCGGCACCCACATACCGGCAAAACCGCGCCGCTCGATCTCGCGGGCGAGTTCGAGCGTTGCGAGGCGGCGGCCGGGGACGGCGGTGAGGCTGAGGGCAGGCAAGTCCATGGGGCGGGACCCTTCCAATACGAAAGGCGCCAGATTGGCACGGTTCCGCTTCCGGCGGGAAGCGTTCCCGCCTAGACTCGCCCCGTCATGGCTACCCTCCCCTCCCACGCATCCATCGTCATCGTCGGCGGCGGCATTGTCGGCCTGAGCCTCGCCTACCATCTCGCGAAGGCCGGCCGCGACGGCGTGCTGCTGCTCGAACGCAGGCAGTTCACCTGCGGCACCACATGGCATGCCGCCGGCCTGGTGCGCTCAGCCGCTCCTCATCCGACGCTCGCCGCCATCCTCACCGATTCGTCGCGGCTCTATGCAGAGCTGGAGGCCGAGACGGGCCAGACCACCGGATACCGGCAAACGGGCTCGATCTACACCGCCGGCACTGCCGAGCGGTGGGAGGAACTGAAGCGATCGGCCGCGAGCGCGCGCGCCTATGGCGCGGAGATCGAGTTCTGCACGCCCGGGGACCTGAAACGCCTCTGGCCGCTCATGCATGCCGATGACCTGATCGGCGGCAGCTTCTATGCCGGCGACGGCCAGACCAATCCGACGGACACCGCCGCCGCGCTCGCCAGGGGCGCCCGGCAGGCCGGAGCCGTATTGCTGGAGAATGTGAAGGTCACGGGCATCCGCGCGGTAGGCGGCCGCGTCACCGGCGTCGAGACCGAGGCCGGACCGGTCGCGACCGACTGCGTTGCGAATTGCGCCGGCATGTGGGCGCGCGAGGTCGGCCTGATGGCCGGGACCCCCGTGCCGCTGCACGCGGCGGAGCATTTCTACATCGTGACGGAGCCGATGGAGGGCGTGGAAGCCGGTCTTCCGGTCATGCGCGACCAGGACAGCTCGGCCTATTACAAGGAGGATGCCGGCAAGCTGCTCATCGGCGCCTTCGAGCCGGAGGCCAAGCCCTGGGGCATGGACGGCATCCCGGAGGATTTCTGCTTCGACCAGCTTCCCGACGACTGGGAGCATTTCGAGCCGATACTGGAAGGCGCACTGCACCGCGTGCCGGCATTGCGCGAGACCGGCATCCGGCTGTTCTTCAACGGGCCGGAGAGCTTCACCCCGGACCAGGCGTTCCATCTGGGTCCCGCCGGCAATGTCGAGGGCTTCTGGATCGCGGCCGGTTTCAACTCCATCGGCATCCAGGCGGCCGGCGGCATCGGCCAGCGGCTGGCGG
>MPNF01000269.1 GCA_002238885.1 Alphaproteobacteria bacterium bin95
GGGCGGAACGACTTTGCGGCCGGCCCCGGTCCGTCGACACTCACCCTGCCCGGCCTTCCGCCGTTCGGCGCGCTCATCTGTTTCGAGGCGATCTTTCCGGGTGAGGTCGTTGCCGCCAACGATAGGCCGGACTGGCTGCTGAACCTCACCAACGACGCCTGGTTCGGCGAAACCGCCGGACCGCACCAGCATTTCGAGATCGTGCGGATGCGCGCCATCGAGACGGGACTGCCGGTCGTGCGCGTCGCCAATACCGGCATCACCGGCGCGGCGGATGGATATGGGCGTCGACTAGGCCGGCTCGGGCTCGGCAGGGCCGGCAGCCTCGACGTCTACCTGCCTCCCCCGCTTGCGGAAACGACCTACAGCCGCTTGGGCGACCTGCCCTTCCTCGGAGGCGTCGTTCTCCTCGCTGCTCTCGCCGTCTGGCGCGGCAGGGCCATGCGACGCCAATACACTTGACCCTCCCGGTTCCGGCTTGCGACAACGGGCCATCAGCCCGCATCGTACGGCGGGCCTGCGCTATGCCGTAATCAGGGAGCGCCTGCCCCGTGCTCGAAGGCAACTACCAATTCACCAGCGAGTCGGTGTCCGAAGGCCATCCGGACAAGATTTGCGACCGTATTTCGGACTCTATCGTGGATGCCTTCATGGCGGAGGGCGAACCGGAGCAAAACCGCTGCGGCGTCGAAACGATGGTGACGACCAACCTGATCGTGATCGGCGGCGAAGTCCGGGGTCCTTCCACGATTACCCGCGAACGGATGAGCGAACTGGCCCGCGAAGCCGTGCGCGAGATCGGCTACGAACAAACCACATTCCACTGGCGCGAGAGCACCGTGCTCTGCGTGGTCCACAAACAGTCCGAAGACATTGCAATGGGCGTTGACGGCGCAGGCAACAAGGACGAGGGCGCGGGCGACCAGGGGCTGATGTTCGGCTACGCCTGTCGCGAGACGCCGGAACTGATGCCGGCTGCAATCCAGTACAGCCACCAGATACTGTACCGGCTGGCCGAGGCCCGCCGCCGAGGCGACCTGGGCGATGATCTGGGGCCGGACAACAAGAGCCAGGTGACCCTGCTATATGAGAACGGCCGCCCGGTGCGGGCAACCTCGGTCGTAGTCTCCACCCAACACCATGAGCGGTTCGGCGAGGACCAGGAGGCGGTCAAGCATATCGTTCGCCCCTTCGTCGAGGACGTGCTGCCGGATGGCTGGATGTGCCCCGAGGACCGGTTCTTCGTAAATCCGACCGGCAAGTTCATCGTCGGGGGGCCGGACGGCGACGCCGGCCTCACCGGCCGCAAGATCATCGTCGATACCTATGGCGGCGCTGCACCGCATGGCGGCGGCGCCTTCTCCGGCAAGGACCCGAGCAAGGTGGACCGTTCCGCCGCCTATGCGGCCCGCTACGTTGCCAAGAACGTCGTCGCGGCGGATCTCGCGGACAAATGCATCGTGCAGGTGGCCTACGCCATCGGCGTCGCAGACCCCGTTTCCGTGCTGCTCAATACGCAAGGCACGGGCCGGGTTTCGGACGAGAAGCTTGCAGACGCCGTGCGGGAAACGGTCGATCTCAGCCCGCACGGAATCCGCACGCGCCTCATGCTCAACCGCCCGATCTACAAGCGAACCAGCTCCTACGGCCATTTCGGGCGGGAGCCGGAAGACGATGGCGGTTTCTCCTGGGAACGGACCGATCTGGTGAAGGACCTGCAGGCCGCGCTTACTTGATCGAACCGACCGACTACCGCTTCTACGGCAGGCGGCGCGGCCGGCCCCTGAACCCGGGTCGCCGTCGGGCCCTGGATGCGGTTCTTCCCGCCTTGTTGCTGCCGGACGGGCCGCTCGATCCGCCGGCACTGTTCGGTTTCGACATTGAGGACCTGTGGCTCGAAATTGGATTCGGGGCGGGCGAGCATCTCGCCTGGCAGGCGGCGCGCTACCCCCGCACCGGGTTTATCGGCGCCGAACCCTACATCAACGGGGTCGCGAGCCTGGCGGCGCGTATCGAAGCGGAAGGCCTCGAGAACATCCGTATTCACTGCGACGACGCAACGGCGGTGCTGGAGCGGCTGCCCGACATGGTGTTGGGACGGGTGTTCATCCTGTTCCCGGACCCGTGGCCGAAGGCAAGGCACCGCCACAGACGCATCGTCGCGCCCCCGATGCTGGACCGGCTCGCGCGGACCATGCGGGCGGGCGCGGAACTCCGTCTGGCGACGGACCATGACGACTATCTCGACCGGATGCTGGAGCAGTTGACCTCACACGCCGCATTCGCCTGGACGGCAGCATGCGCCGACGACTGGCGGCAACGCCCTGCCGACTGGCCGGAAACGCGCTATGAGGCCAAGGCGCGCGCGGCGGGCGTCAAATCGACCTATCTGCGCTTTGCCCGCCACGACAGCGTTGCGGTTTCCCTTGCCTGACGCTATAGTCTGTGCGCTTGCCTGCTTGTCGTGGATGCGGGCTGCTCATTCTTGACAGTGGGAAGCGAATCGGGGGCTTCGGGCCGCCTTTTTTCGTTGGGAGAAGACCGACGGCCGTAACCGTTGCCGACAGCGCCACCACGCAGCGCGTGGCCGACCTCGTGGCGCCTGCCCTGGAGGGGCTGGGCTACGACCTCGTGCGCGTCCGGTTCGGAGGCGCCGATCCGGTGCTGCAGATCATGGTGGAGCGGCAGGACCGGAGCGGCATGACCGTGGACCATTGCGCCGAGGCAAGCAGGACGCTGTCGGCGCTGCTGGACGTCGAAGACCCGCTTCCGCAGGCCTATTCGCTGGAGGTGAGTTCCCCCGGCATCGACCGGCCGCTGACCCGCTCGGGCGATTTCGAGCGCTTTGCCGGCTTCGAAGCCCGAATCGAGCTTGAGGACGGCATGGCCGGCCAGCGCCGGTTCCGCGGCCGGCTGGAGGGCCTGGAAGAAGGAATCCTGCGGTTGCAGACGGAACAGGGCGAGACGGAATTACCGCTGGCCGCCGTCAAGTCGGCGAAATTGCTGATGACCGATGCATTGCTGGCGGCCGCAGCCGCCGGCGCAATCTAGGAAAGCGAAGGCGACCCCGCCATGGTGAACATCCTTGGGCCCGAACTGCTGCAAATTGCGGATAGCGCGGCACGTGAAAAAGGCATCGACCGCGACGAGGTCATCGTTGCCGTGGAGCAGGCAATCCAGCGGGCAGGACGGTCCAAATACGGCCTGGAGCACGATATTCGCGCCTCGATCGACCGCAAGACCGGAGAAATCCGGTTGGCGCGCTACCGGGAAGTGGTGGAGGACAACGCGGAAATCGAAGACGAGTTTGCCCAACTGCCCCTGACCCACGCGCAGCGCTACAGCGCTTCCGCGAAGGTCGGGGATATGCTGGTCGACGATTTGCCGCCGATCGATTTCGGCCGTGTCGCCGCCCAGTCTGCAAAGCAGGTCATCGTCCAGAAAGTGCGCGAAGCGGAGCGGGCGCGGCAATATCGGGAGTTCGTCGGACGGGTCGGCGAGATCGTAAACGGCTTGGTCAAGCGCAACGAGTTCGGCCATGTGGTCGTGGACCTCGGCCAGGCCGAGGCGGTGCTGCGCAGGGACGAGATCATTCCGCGTGAGCATCCGCGGCGCAATGAGCGCGTCCGCGCCCTGATCCACGAGGTTCGGGAAGAGACGCGGGGCCCGCAAATCTTCCTGTCGCGCACGCGCAACGAGTTCCTGGTGCGACTGTTCGCCCAGGAGGTGCCGGAGATCTATGACAGCATCATCGAAATACGTGCCGTGGCCCGCGATCCCGGCAGCCGCGCCAAGATCGCGGTTATCTCCAACGACCCTGGCATCGACCCCGTAGGCGCCTGCGTCGGCATGCGCGGCAGCCGCGTCCAGGCGGTTGTTAGCGAGCTCCACGGCGAAAAGATCGACATCATTCCATGGTCCGAGGATCCGGCGACCTTCATCGTCAATGCTCTTGCCCCGGCCGAGGTGGTGAAGGTCGTGCTCGACGAGGAGGACGGACGTATCGAGGTCGTCGTGCCCGATGACCAGCTGAGCCAGGCGATTGGTCGACGCGGCCAGAACGTCCGCCTCGCGAGTCAGCTGACAGGCTGGTCTATCGATATTCTTACCGAAGCTGAGGAATCGGAGCGCCGCCAGGAGGAAATGCGGCAGCGTTCGGTGCTGTTCATCGACGCGCTCGACGTCGATGAGGTTATTGCGCAACTACTCGTCACCGAAGGCTTCACGACTCTTGAGGAAGTCGCTTATGTCGGCATCGAAGACCTGATGGATATTGAGGGCTTCGATGAGGAGATCGCCGAAGAATTGCAACGACGCGCGCAGGACTTCCTCGAACAGCAGGCGGCGCGGCTGGACGGCGAACGCATCGAACTCGGCGTTGCGGACGATCTGGCGGAAGTCGAAGGCCTGAACGGCCATATCGTGGTGGCGCTCGGGCATGCGGGCGTTCTGACGCTCGACGATTTCGCCGACCTCTCGAGTGACGAACTGCGCTTTATCGCGAGCCCGATGCACGAGCGTCGCGACCTGGACGCGATCGCGGAGATCGATCAGGAGACTCTCGAAGCCGGCCTCTCGGCGAGCATCCTCGATGTCGATACCGCGGACGCGATGATCATGGCGGCCCGCGCTCATTGGTTCGATGACGAACCTGTTAGCGAAGAAGACGAGCCTGTCGGCGAAGAGCCGACCGGCGACCGGTCGTGAGGAGACAGACGAGAACGTGGCCAGCAGGGCAACGAAGGACGACGGCGGTATGCGCCGATGCGTCGCGACGCGGCAGTGCCGCCCGCGCGAGGAGTTGATTCGGTTCGTCATCGGACCGGATGGCGGACTCGCGCCCGATTTCGAGGAAAAGTTGCCCGGACGGGGCTATTGGGTCGGCGCCGATCCGAAGAGTCTGGAGACCGCACGCCGCGGAAGGGCATTCCAGCGCGCCGCGCGGCGTCAATTCTCCTTGCCCGGAGATCTGGAAGCGCACGTCGAGGCCGGTCTCGTACAGCGCTGCTGCAGCCTCTTGGGGCTTGC
>MPNF01000270.1 GCA_002238885.1 Alphaproteobacteria bacterium bin95
CGGCTGCGTCCGACATCCGCATAGTGTCCACTTATCCTTAGTGGACACTTACGGCGCGCCCACCTCCAAGCGCGAAATCTCCCCGATCCCCGGCAAAAGCGACAGGCGGCCTACGCCGAAGGCTTACGCTGGTGCAGCAGCCTTTAGATTCCCTCATCAGGACCTGTCACATGACCCTCCTGGTGGCTTCTACCGCACGCCAGTGATGCGAGTCTGCTCGTCGACCCAGCGCCCGACGGCTTCCATTGGGTCCTCTTCCTCCGGATCCCCGAACAGTTCTGGCGGCGGCCGGTGAAAGTCCGTTTGTGGCGGAATCGGCTTTCCAAGCGCGCGGAAACCGTCACAGAACACCCCGACTTCCAATGATGCGGTGAGACAGTGCTCACATGAATCGCAGTCATAGGCCACAAAGGCATACGGCTTTCCTCTCGCCGTCCTCCTCTTGGCGACAGGGCACCCGTACACGCGCTGGCCAAAGTGATACCCTTTGGGTCTCCATCCGTACCGCGAAGGCAGGAGGACTGCCTCGGACAACCTTCTCCTGCCCATTTCCTCTGAACGCTCGTTGTGCAGCCAGCGCTTTTGCTTGGTGTCGTCGACAACGATGTTCTCAAGCTCATCGCGGAGAATGTCGCGCTCGATCCTCGACAGGTCGATCTCGACGCAGGACAGACCAAGGTCTCTGATCTTCCTCAGTTTCTCCCTGTCCGTGCCGTGCGTCACGGTCACTTCGACAAGAAGTTGGCGCGTGCCGATTCCGACGATCAGGTCCGGGATGATCGACCCGAGTCTTCGCTCCACGGCCACGGACTCAATGCAGTAGCGCTGTTGGGGCGCAATCTCGGTGCGCCACATCTCGTAAGGCGAGAAACGCGAGGGAAGATGAACTGCGGGCAGCACGATTTCCTTCCGCGCCGCGAGGATGTCCTTTGCCGCCAGGTGCAATGCCGTTTCCAGAGCATGCTCGCACTCGTCCCCGCTGGCATGCGCGAAGTGGTGCTCCCTGACCTTCCCCTGCCTTGCGATCAGCGGTCCGCGGCATATCGGACAGATGCAAGCGCATCCGAGCCCGTTCTCAGCTTCAGAGATATGGGTCGTTCCGCCGCTTGCCCCGACCGCCCAGGTCAGTCTGGCGCCATGACGTCCACCCGGTCGCACCCCGCTTCGACCCTGGGCGTCTTGAACCACTGCGCAAGCGCCCCTTCTGTTGTCGCTCCATTTTCGCGCGATCAATTTATAGCAACGGACAGGATTGCAGTCGCCGGTCCAAGCGCCGTTCCGATAATTCGCCCGATGAAGTCATAACGAGCAATCAAAAACGTGAGTGGGTTTTTTTCGTTCGCCTTCGGGGATGCCGGTGAAATTGTAGTAGCGCGCAAAACCGCTGGGCCCGAGGTGGACCTGGAAGTCTTCCCAATGCCAGACATGTTCCAGCCCCTGCCTCACATAGGTCACCGAAAACTCGGTGCCATCAAGACGGACAATTCCATAACCGAAGCCTCTATCGGCCGGCTTGTGGAGTTCCAGACCGTTTTCGCAGTGCCAGCTTTCGAAGGGCTCCCCGTAGAGGACTGTTCGGGTTTTGCATCCGGACAGCATGAGAGCCGCGAGCATGGTGGTGACTATAACGGTTCGTTTCATATCCGTTTCCTGACGAGCTATATAATGGCGAAAGCCCTCAAGTGATAAACTTCTACCGGATTCAAGGTATGCACTCGTTACCGTGGGGCTTCCTCCGAGACAGGTTTCATTCTAATCATGCATTCATTACGTGGTTTTTTGTTGCCACTTCCCCAAGTGTTTTCAATTTTCCCAGACTTTGCAAGATCCGCACATATATCCTTGATATGGGTTTCTCTTAGTTGATACCGCTCAAGCAACATGCCGACCACTTTGTCGAATCTCTGTTGTCCGTCTGTTGATAAGACTTGTTCCAGTCGCTCCGACGCAGTTGCTTTTTCCTGTACGATGTCAATCTCAACATTCTCTTCATCAAGATCTGCTTGGTATTTAGGGAACAAGGGACCCATCCCGGTTCGCTCCGCACGCTCACGCTCTTTCGCATTAGCGCGATTTCTTTCATGAAAACGACGCGCCTTATATTCAGTATCTCGAAATACCACCAAACCCTTCAAGTGTTTTGTGCCATATGTAATAAAGTAATGCGTCTTATCCATTGTAGCTCTATTTATGCCAGTTGAGGCTACGTAGTGGAAGTTTCCGACATCCTTCAATGTGTCCCGAAACAGCTTCTCGATTGCCAGATCCTTAGGCAAGCTAGGGTCTAGACGCTCCTGCCAACCAGCGCCTCCAAGGATAGGATCAAACGATTGAACGAGCGTTTCATCAAGGCTGTTTGAAAAGCGTTTTACATGGTCAAACATGAAGTTAATAATAACTTCACATTTTTTTTGGGAAAAGAGTGGTTTGATTTTGTCGAGAGGATACCCTGCCCATCCCTTTGGATCGATGAATATCAGAGGAAACGAGGATCCAACGAATTCCCGTATTACGTCGATGGCATCCTCGAATCGACCTGAATGGGTTTTGATCGAAAAACCGTTATCGGGATCGTGAAAGTCTCGAACAGCACTTTCGAGCTTGATGAAGGTGGCCCTGTTGTTTTCCGAGAAAAAGCACCTAATGTTAGGCCTGCGACCAGTGCCGTTGCGTATTGTTTCTTGCGCATCCTTCAGTGTCTTGATGGCAATCATGAAAGACGAGTCGCTGAAATCCTCGGTCGCCGTCATCCAGGGTCCTGAGAAGCCATCAACATAGGTAAGATCGTTGATGCGGAGAATCTTGAATGCCAACGCCCGGAGATAGTGTTCAAGAATGAAATGTTTGGCCTGGGTTGATTCTCTTCCATCATATGGGTTGTTTACGATTTCATTCACTATCCCGCTTACGCTCCCGTTAGCTGCGGATATTCGTTCCATTCCCGGTCCTGCAGCAAGCGCCCGGCCGACTTCGGTCGAAGGCCGCCCCATTGCTTGAAGAAAAACGCGACATGTGCGTCGAGGCACCGGTCCCGTATATCGATCACCCAATCTTCGGATATACGCCGGGCGTGCGGTCCGCTCTCGCCGCCGACGATAACCCAGGCGATCCCCTGCGGATCGAACTCGCCCACAGGGCCCAGCAGCGGCTCGAAGGAGATGAACTTCGTCGAGGCCTGGGCGGACCGCAGGTGAACCAGCCTAACCATGTTCACTGCATCCTCGATCGAAACGCCCAACCAGATATGTGGTGGTGCGAGCGCGGCGCCATAGCGCCTCCGGAGATAGCGCACCATGAGCGAGCTGCGCTTTGTGAGAACCTGGAATTCATGCCAGTGAGCCGCTTCCATCGTGTCGAACACAGAATCGATAAAACTGAAGGGCACGGCCTTGTGGAAGAGGTCACTCATCGAGTTGACGAAAATACGCCGAGGCTTTCGCCAGCTCAAGGGCTGATCGAGCCGCTCGGGCCTCAGTTTCAGGTCGAAGCCGCTCTCGAACGGATGGCCCGGCACGTCTCTGAAGCGCTCCGCGAACCGCTCCGCATAACAATAGTCGCAACCGCGTGTTGTCTTGGTGCATCCCGTAACGGGATTCCAAGTTGAGTCGGTCCACTCGATCTTCGACTTGTCTGCCATGTCCGTATGCTCCTTTGTGGAGCCATTATCTGTCGAGTCCGTGAAAGCTCCAAAGAGCGCGAAGCCGACGACCTTCTCAAGCAAGGGCTCGCGCCCGATCCGGCACCGCCTGCGGTTGCCTGGATAGGTGTCCGGTCCGGGCCTGGCCGGGTTCGCCAGTGCTGCAGGCGCGCAGACACGACTGGCCACTGACGGCGCCACGCCGGCCATGCGGCGCGGCTTCGCCACCCTTCGGCTCCGCTACTCTGGCCGGGCGAATTACCTTACAGCAACGGACAGGATTGCCGTCGCGGGCCCCAGAACGCCGTGGCGCGAGGCGTCAACGCCCGACCTCACTGTTCTGACAAAATTCCCTTGCTCGGAAGGGTTAGACCTGCCTTCGGTTCACCCGTTGGCACATAGGACCCGGAAACTGCGGTCAGGAGAAAGAGGTAATCCCAATTATCAAAGGGTTAGGATACAAGGAGATCCCACAAAAAGCGGATCGGCTATGGCGGAGAGGGTGGGATTCGAACCCACGATACGGGGTTACCGTATACACGCGTTCCAGGCGTGCGCCTTCAGCCGCTCGGCCACCTCCCCGGCGGCGCGAAAATAAGGGCCGCCCGGCGGCCGCGCAAGTTGCCGCCGGCTGTGCCATGATGGCCGGCCGCGGCAGGCGGGAGGAGGCCCACCATGGAGAAATACTTCCAGTTCTCGAACATGCACCACGAGCTGATGGCCCGCGACGAGGCCTATATCTACGGCTGGCGCTACGAGCCCCGGGTGATCTTCGAGAGCGGCAGCGGCATCGTGCTGAAAGACGTGGACGGCAAGGAGTATTTCGACCTCACGGCCGGCATGATGTGCATGGTGCTGGGCCACAGCCACCCGGAGCTGACCGAGGCGATCCGGGAGCAGGCGGACAAGCTGGTCCACACCTCCTCCTGGTATTCCAACCCCTGGCTGATCGAGTTCGCGGAGCTGATCGCGGGCACGTTGCCCGGCGACCTGAACGTGGTGAATTTCGCCGTCACGGGCTCGGAGGCCAACGAGATCGCCATGCGCATGGCGCTCGGCGTCACCGGGCGCTACGACATCGTGTCGGTCATCCGCGGCCTGCACGGCGGCAGCCTGGCGGCGGAGGCCGTCACCAGCGTCGGCGGCGGGCGCAAGGCGCATCTCGGCCCGCTGATGATGCCCTCCCACCGCAACGCGATCTACGCCCCGCTCTGCTACCGCTGCCCCATCAACCTCGAATATCCCGGCTGCCACGTCGCCTGCCTCGACCACAGCGAGGAGCTGATGGAGCACATCACCAGCCGCAACCTCGCGCTCATCATGGCCGAGACCATCCCGGTGGCCGGCGGCATGGTGGTGCCGCCGCCCGAATGGCTGCC
>MPNF01000271.1 GCA_002238885.1 Alphaproteobacteria bacterium bin95
CAGATGTCCACGGCGAGGCCGGCCTCGTCCAGCAGGCCCGCCGCCGCCACCTTGTGCGGCATGGTGACGAGCGCGCCGGCAATGTTGCGCAGGCGGAAGACGAGCGGCAGGAAGGCCCGGAAATCCGTCGCCTCGCAGCCCATCGGCACCATGATGCAGTCGATGCTCCGGTTCCGGAACCAGGGGTTGTAGATGAGGGGCGACTTGAAGGTCACTGTCGGCACGCCAAGAAGCGCGATAATCCGTGTCCGTCCCCCGATTCTGGCTTGCATTCGGCCGCTCCCGGCTGCTGTTGTCGCATTCCGCGAGCCTATGCCATTATCCGAGGCGGGCGGAAGGAAAGAGGGATGCAGCCGAAGAACCTCGTGTTCATCATGTCGGACGAACACAATGCCGCCTTCTTGGGGGCAGCCGGCCACGACGCCGTCCGGACACCCAATCTGGACCGCTTGGCGTCGTCGGGCGTCCTGTTCGAAAATGCCTACACGAACTGCCCGATCTGCGTGCCCGCGCGCGCCAGTTTCGCCACCGGGCGCTATGTCCACGATTGCGGCTACTGGGACAATGCCGACCCCTATGACGGGGCAGTGCCCGGTTGGGGCCACCGGCTGATGGAGCAGGGCCACCGGGTCGTGTCGATCGGCAAGCTGCACTACCGCGACACGAATGACCCCAACGGCTTCGACGACGAGATCGTGCCACTGCATGTCGTCGACGGCGTGGGTGACCTGGGCGGCCTCATCCGCGAAGACATGCCGGAGCGCAAGGCGGCGCGGAAATTCGCCCGCGATATCGGTCGGGGCGAATCGACCTATACCGCCTATGACCGTCGGATTGCGGCCGAGGCGGCGCGCTGGCTGGAAGAGGAGGCGCACAACTTCGGCGACCGACCATGGGTCCTGTTCGTGTCCTTCGTCTGTCCGCATTTTCCGCTGATCGCGCCGCCGGAGTTCTACGACCTCTACCCGGAGGCGGAGATTCCCTGGCCGGCGCTTTACGACGAGGCCGACCGGCCGACCCATCCCTATTACGAGGCGCTGCGCGCCTGCATCAACTACGACGCCTATTTGGACGACGACGGCGTCCGCAAGGCGGTCGCCGGCTATCTCGGCCTGTGCAGCTTCCTCGACGATAATATCGGCAAGGTGCTGGAAGCGGTCGAACGGACGGGCCTGGGTGAGGACACCCGCATCATCTACACCAGCGACCATGGCGAGGCGCTCGGCAAGCGCGGCCTCTGGGGCAAGTCCACCATGTTCGAGGAGTCGGCTGCTGTGCCCCTCATCATGGCCGGGCCGGGGATCGATGCCGGTCGGCGGGTGGAGACGCTGGCAAGCCTGGTGGATTGCCACCCGACGATTGTCGATTGCGTCGGCGCGAACCGCCATCCGGACGACGAAGACCTGCCGGGACGGTCGCTGTTCGAGATCGCAGAGGGCGCCGATCCGGACCGCGTGGTATTTTCGGAATACCATGCTGCCGGGGCCGCCGCTGCCAACTACATGCTGCGCGAGGGTCGCTACAAGCTGGTCGCGTTCGTCGCCATGGAGCCGGAACTCTTCGACATGGAGGCGGATCCGGACGAGGCCTGCAACCTGGCCGGCGACCCCGGCCATGCCGAGGTCCTTGCCCGTCTTGAGGGGCGCCTGCGGACCATCTGCGACCCGGAAGTGGTGGATGCGCACGCCCGCGCCGACCAGGCGGCCACCATCGCGAAGCATGGCGGGCGCGAGGCCGTGCTGAAGCGGGGCGATTTCGGCTATTCGCCCGCGCCGGGGCAGACGCCCGAATTCGCCGCGTGAACCGAGGCTGAACGTATGGACCCGCGGGTGGCCGAAACCGTCAAGGACCTGGTTCTTGCGGTTGCGCTGGCTTGCGTCGGAGTCGGCGGCTTCCTGTTCGTCAATCCCACCGATGCCCAGGTCTTCGACGGTCCCGGCGGCATGAGCTGGCGCAGTCTGCCGTTCATCTATTCCGGCCTCTTGCTGTTCCTGGTCGCTGTGCTCGCGGCCTCCACGCTGCATGACATGCAGCGGCTCCGGCGCGGCCGGGAACCGCTGGCCCTGCTCGGCGAGCGCCCGCCTTCCACCTCGGACCGGCGAACCTGGATGCGCCGGGCGCTCACGGTCGCCGCCATCTTCCTGTACGCCGCCGGCATCGAGGCGTTCGGCTTTGCGATCTCCACGCCTCTCCTGCTGTTCGCGATGCTGACTGTGCTGGGCCAGCGCAATTTCCGCCGGAGCGTGCTGCTGGCGCTCGTCGGCGGGCTGCTGCTGTGGATCCTGTTCGTCGGCGTGCTCAAGCTGCCCATGACCGGGCTCGTCTGGGACCCGGTGACGCCCGTGCTCGACGACCTCTACCGTATGACCGGTGCGCGCTGATGATCGACGGTCTCTTCGGCGCTTTCTCCGATACGGCGTCCTTCTGGCCGCTTTTCTACATTCTGGCCGGCACGGCGCTCGGCATCATGGTAGGCGCCCTGCCTGGCCTCTCCTCGCCCATGGCGATCATTGTGCTGCTGCCGATCACCTATTCCATGGAAACCATCAGCGCCTTCCAGGTGATGATCGGCATCTATGTCGGCACAAAGCTCGGCGGCTCCTACGCTTCGATCCTGCTGCGCACGCCCGGAACGCCAGCGGCCGCATGCACCGCGCTCGACGGCTTCCCCATGGCGGAGAAAGGCCGCGCGGGCGAAGCCATCGGCTTCTCGGTCATGTCCTCGACTACGGGCGGGCTGATCGGCTGGGTGATCGCCGTCAGTTTCGTGCCGTTCATTGCATCGGTCGCACTGCATTCGGAGCCGGCCGACATTGCCTTGATCGGCATTGTCGGCTTGGTGCTGGTTTCCGCCTTCGTTCGCGGCTCGATGGTGCGGGGGCTGATCGGCGTGACGCTCGGGCTCCTGATCGCAAGCGTCGGCTACGACGTCCAGGACGGCATAGAACGCTACACCTTCTCGCATCCGATGCTGGCGTCCGGCCTGCCTTTCGCGGCGGTGCTCGTCGGTTTCTTCGGGATCACGGTCGTGCTGAGCGACCTGGAGATGATCGGCCGGCGCTCGGAAATCGTCGCGAGGTCGTCCGAAGTGAGGCTGCCATCGCCCCGCGCCTTTTTCAGGCGGTGGCGGGCATGGTCCATTGGCACGGGCTACGGCGTGCTTGTGGGCGCGATTCCGGGCGTGGGCGCGGACGGCTCGACTTTCCTGTCCTACGCGACCGTGCGCAACCAGTCCCGCGACCCGCCGCCCGAGGCCTTCGGAACCGGTGTGCCGGAAGGCATCATCGCGCCGGAAAGCTCCAACAACGCCACTACCGGCGGCACCATGATCCCCATGCTGACGCTCGGCATTCCCGGCGACGGCTCGACGGCCGTCATGCTGGGGGCGATGATCCTTCACGGGCTCGAGCCCGGCGTGATGCTGATGCAGAACCACGCGCCGCTGGTTTACGGCATCCTTGCCGCCATCCTGGTCGCGACCGTGATGATGTTCTTCATCGGCTGGGGCGCCAGCGGCGCCTTCATCCGCGTCCTGCGGCAGGAGCGCTCACTGCTCTTCCCGTTCATCGTCGTCTTCGCGTCGATCGGAGCTTTTGCGGCCGACAACGGCACCTTTCCGATCTATGTCGCGCTCGGCTGCGGCATTGTCGGCTTCTTCCTCGAAAAGCGGGGCTTTTCGGTGGTGACCATCGTGCTCGGCGCTGTGCTGGGCCCGATCATCGAATACAATGTGCGCTTGGGACTGGCCTATTCGAACGGTGACTGGGCGGTGTTCATGAATACTTGGCCGCGCGGCCTGCTTTGCGCGGTCATCGTGTTTCTGGTCGGCAACGAGATCTACCGGGCCGTGGCGCGCCGCGGCGGGACCGCTCTACCCGGAGCGGCAAATCTTCAACAGGGAGTGGACTGACATGAAACGAAAGCAGCTTTATGCCCCCATCCTCGCAGGCGTCGCCTTCGCCCTTCTGGCCGCGCCGGTGGCGGCCGAGACGTATCCCTCGGACACCGTCCGGGTCGTTGTGCCCTGGCGAGCCGGCGGCGGAACGGACACGATTGCTCGCGGTTTCGCAGCTGCGCTGGAGGAACAGATCGACCGGGCGGTCGTGGTGGACAATCTGACGGGCGGCAACGGCAACCGCGCCCACATGCACATGAAGCAGGCGAAACCGGACGGACTTCAGATCCTGCTGAACGGTTCCAGCGACATGAACTCGCCGATCATCTTTCAGAACACGCCCTACAACTACGACGACTTCGCCTGTCTCGGCGCGATCTACAACACGCCGACCTGGATCCTGTCGCACAAGGACAGCGGAATCGCGAGCGTCGAGCAGTTTTTCGAGGCGGCGCGGGCTAAGCCGGGCGAACTGACCGTCGGCGTCGGGGCCATCGCGAGCGCGCATAACGTGCTGGCGCAGGCGTTGATGGGCACGAACGGCATCGATGCGCGGGTCATTCCCTTCGATGGCGGCGGACCGCTGAAAAAAGCGATTCTCGCCAACCAGGTCTCCATCGGCGTGATCCACTCGCCCGTCCTGCTCGACGCGGTGAAGTCCGGCGACATCAACGTGCTCGGTGCGGGCGGCAGTCTGGAGAACATCGTGTACGAGCCCGTGCGCGGTGTGCCGACCATCGCCGAATACGGCGTCGCGGTGGAAATCGGCACGGTGCGCGGCCTGTTCGTGCCGAAAGGCACGTCGGACGAGATCGTGGCCGCCGCTTCGGCCATGGTAGAAAAGGCCGCCAAGAGCGAGTCGTTCAAGGCCTTCGGCACCAAGTTCGGCTTTGCACCGATCTGGTGGGACCGTGAGACCCACTGCAAGTTCATGGCCGAGGAGAACGCCGCCTACCGGCAGATCAAGGCCGACTATATCGACTGACGGTCCTGGAGGCGCGGCGGCAGGGTCCAAGGCGCCGCCCGCGACAGCGTCGTCGGGCGGCCCCCGGAAAACCAGAGGAGATCTCGATGCGCACTGCATCCGGCGGCCGTT
>MPNF01000272.1 GCA_002238885.1 Alphaproteobacteria bacterium bin95
GTGCCGCAATATTTCCGGTACTCGTCCATGCGGTCGCGCGTGTTCGCGAGCCTGAGATTGCCGGTGACGTGGAAGCTCACATCCTGGCCCGTCTCGGCTTCGAGCGCCTTGTAGAGGTCGACCGAGTATTTGTGGATCTGGCCGACGCTGTAGCTCATGTTGAAAAGCGGCAACAGGCCCGCCGCGTGCCAGGTCGAGCCGGCGGTCAGCTCCGATTTCTCGAGTAATACGGTATCGGACCAGCCAAGCTTCGCGAGGTGGTAGGCGATCGAGACGCCGACGCAGCCGCCGCCGACAACCACTGCCCGGGCATGAGTGCGCATGGACTGGGCTCCTTCCCTCGTTCCTCGCCGGAACCTGCCTGACGGTCGCATCGGCAAGCGTTCCATTCGCGACATCGACTATGCCTCTCACGACAAGCTGTCGCATAGGGGAAACTCTTGGTCGTGCGCGGACCGCAAGCTGCGCTCCCGGCAAGAGACGCTCGCCGGCATGAAGATCGACGGTTTTTCCATAGAGACGACACCGGGCGGCGCCCGCGAGGTCGGCTCTTTCGCCGCGCTCCTGCCGCAGGGCACGCGTGTTTTCGTCACGCATTTGCCGGACGGCGCGCTCGACGGCGTCGTCAGGACGGCAGCGCGCCTGGCGGGCGCCGGCATGGCGCCGGTCCCGCATATCGGCGGCCGCCACATAAGCAGCCGGGCCGATCTGGACGGACATCTGGATGCCCTGCGTTCGGTCGGTGTGCGGGAGGCGCTGCTGGTCGGCGGAGACCGCAGCGAACCGCTCGGTCCCTTTTCAGAGGCCGGCGACCTGATCGGACCGGCGGCGGAGCGGTTCGAGCGCCTCTATTTTGCCGGCCACCCCGAGGAGGACCGCGACGCCGCGCTGCTCGCGAAGATTGCCAAGGTGCGAGCCGTCGGGGCCGAAGCTGCGGTGGTCACGCAGTTCGTGTTCGAAGCCGAAGCCTTGCTGGAATGGGAAGAGCGCATTGCGCGTCTCGGCAATACCGCTCCGGTTCGGGTGGGCCTGCCCGGCGTGGCCAGCCCCGGCGCGTTGCTGAAATACGCGAAGATGTGCGGCGTCGGGCGCTCGCTCCGGGGACTGTGGCGCGACGGCCGTCTGCTGCGGATGGCCGGACGCTGGACTCCGGCGACGCTGATTTCCGGGTTCCGGGATGCGCCTGCGTCCGTGGAGGGCCTGCATTTCTTCCCGTTCGGGGGATTTGCCGAGACAGCAGCCTATCTGGCCGAGGCGAGGCAGGCGCCGTCCGAGAGGCGGTGGAACCAGTCATAGGCGGTATGGCGCGCGCGGCCGTCCACATTCGGCGCGCCGGGGCCGTCCGAGACATTGACAGTACGCAGGTCGATGCTGATGCGCGTTCGCCCGGTCCCGTTGGGCCGGCTGGCATGGAGATGCGCGCCGGAGAAGCAGAGCAGTTCCCCGGGCTCGATCAGCACGGGTTCGCCTTCCTCTTCCGGTCGGGCCGCTTCCGGCAGCAGCGGATAGTCGCCCTTGGCGGCCCGCAGGGCGTCGATGTCCCAGTCGCCGCTGCTGTTGGGAATCGGGCGGTCGAAATAGCCGGGCCAAATCTCCATGGTCGCGCCCGGCTCGACGGGAAACACCGGCGCCCACCAGTTCAGTTGGGTCATGATGTTGGAGCCCCAGCTGTCGCGGTGCGGCGGCAGGTCGCGCAGCCGGCGCGTCCGGCAGGCCGCTCGCCCCGGCTGGAAGCGCAGGATCGCCCGGTCGCGGTAGGTCGACTCCGGGTCGAAGCCGAGCTCGACGAAGAGCGTGCGAAGCAGGCCTGACACAGCTTCGGAGCGCATGAAATTCCGCCGCGCCGCCTTCGCCTTCTCCTGCCACAGTCCGCTATCGAGGCGCCCTTCGTCCCGGACCGGGTCGGCAAAGGCGTCGAATGCGGTCTCTCGTGCGCGGTCGAGCAACGCGTCGAGCGCGTCCAGCCGGCGAAGAACGACGAGCTCGCCCCGGAAGGCGCGCTCGGCGATGGCCGTCATGCCTGGTTCGCGTCGATCAGCTTGCGCCTGATTTCGCGCGAGGCTTCGATCAGACTCTCGATCTCCTCTCCCTCGCCCCAGCGGATGGCCCGCTGGAGGCGGGAAATGTCCTCCAGCAGCCGGCCGCACACATCCAGCAGCGCGTGGCGGTTGTTGAGAAAGATGTCGCGCCACATGGTCGGGTCGCTGGCTGCGATGCGGGTGAAATCCCTGAAGCCGCTCGCCGCGAACTTTATGACTTCCTGGCGAAGGTCCTGCTCCAGGTCGGCGGCCGTTCCCACGATCGAGAATGCGACCAGGTGAGGCAAGTGGGAGGTGATTGCCAGCACATGGTCGTGGTGGGCCGGAGTCATGGTTTCAAGCGTCATGCCGGCTCTCTTCCACAGGGCGCCGACCTTCTTCACGGCCTCCGGGTCCGTGCCGGGCGGCGGCGTGAGAATGCACCAGCGGCCTTCGAAGAGCTCCGCGAAACCGGCTTCCGGCCCCGAATGCTCGGTGCCGGCCACGGGATGGGCCGGCACGAAATGCGCGCCGTCGGGGATGTGCGGGCCGAGGTCGCGGACCACGGTCTGTTTCACCGACCCGACATCGCTGACAATGACGCCGTTTCGAAGCCGGGGCGCAATGGCCTCGCCGACGGCGGCATAGGCGCCGATAGGCGTGCAGACGACCACGAGATCGGCCCCGTCGGCGGCTTCGGCCGGGTCGTGGGTCGTGTCGTCTGCAATCGCGAGCCTCTGCACCGCGGCCAGGGTCTCCGCACGCCGGGCGCAGGCGACGATGCTGCCGGCGAGACGCTCCCGCTGCATCACCCGGGCCAGCGACGAACCGATCAGGCCGATGCCGATCAGTGCCACCCGTTCGAACATCGGTTCGCTCATCGCACGAGCGTCCGCAGGGCAGCGACGACGGCGCGGTTGTCCTGTTCCCGCCCCACGGTGATGCGAAGGCCGTCCGGGAAACCGTAGCCGGCGACGCGGCGCGGGATCACGCCGTGGCCTTGCAAGGCAGCCAGGGCGGCTTCCACGTCCGGGAAGCGGATCAGGATGAAATTGCCGACGCTCGGTAACACCTCGAACCCCAGGGCGCGGACTTCGTCCGTGAGCCAGGGGAGCCACTTGTCGTTGTGCGTGCGCGAGAACCGGACATGCCCGGCGTCGCGTATCGCGGCCACGCCGGCGGCCTGTGCTGCGGCATTGACATTGAACGGCCCCCGCACCCGCTGGAGCACGTCCACGACATTGGGCGGGCAATAGGCCCAACCGAGCCGGAACGCGGCCAGGCCGTAGATCTTGGAGAATGTGCGCGTCATGACGGTGTTGCCGCCGGCCTCGACCAGCTCGCGCCCGTCGGCATAGTCGTTGCGGCCGACATATTCGGCGTAGGCGGCGTCCACCACCAGCAGCACGCCGGGCGGCAGGCCCTCGCGCAGCCGGATGAGCTCGTCACCGGAAATATAGGTCCCGGTCGGGTTGTTCGGGTTCGCGACGAAGACCAGCTTCGTGCGCGCCGTCACCGCCGCCAGGATTGCATCAACATCGGTGGTGAAGTCGCGCTCGAGCGCCACAACCGGTTGGGCGCCCGCCGCGCGCGTGGCAATGGAATACATGGCGAAGCCATGCTCAGGGTAAATGACCTCGTCGCCGGGTCCAGCATAGGCGTGGACCAGCAGGGACAGCAGTTCGTATGAACCGGCGCCGCAGACGATGCACTCCGGATCGAACCCGTGGACCTCACCGATGGAGGTGCGAAGCTCCGCCGCACTACTATCTGGATACAGGTGCAGCGTGGATGCGACGCGGCCGAATGCCTCCACCGCACGCGGCGATGGACCCAACGCATTTTCGTTGGATGACAGTTTGGCGATGTTCTCTACACCCTCGATGTCGCGTTCACCGCCGACATAGGGCGCAATCTCCAGCACGCCGGCGCAGGGAACAGGCACGGTCATCCTGCGCTCTCCTTGAGAAGGATGGGCCCGGTCACCGACTGAGCGTCCGCAGGGCAGCGACGACGGCGCGGTTGTCCTGTTCCCGCCCCACGGTGATGCGAAGGCCGTCCGGGAAGCCGTAGCCGGCGACGCGGCGTGGGATCACGCCGTGGCCTTGCAAGGCAGCCAGGGCGGCTTCCACGTCCGGGAAGCGGATCAGGATGAAATTGCCGACGCTCGGTAACACCTCGAACCCCAGAGCGCGGACTTCGTCCGTGAGCCAGGGAAGCCACTTGTCGTTGTGCGTGCGCGAGAACCGGACATGCCCGGCGTCGCGTATCGCGGCCACGCCGGCGGCCTGTGCTGCGGCATTGACATTGAACGGCCCACGCACCCGCTGGAGTACGTCCACGACATTGGGTGGGCAATAGGCCCAGCCCAGTCGGAGAGCCGCCAGCCCGTAGATCTTGGAGAATGTGCGCGTCATGACGGTATTGCCGCCGGCCTCGACCAGCTCGCGCCCGTCGGCATAGTCGTTGCGGCCGACATATTCGGCGTAGGCGGCGTCCACCACCAGCAGCACGCCGGGCGGCAAGCCCTCGCGCAGCCGGACGAGTTCGTCGCCGGAAATATAGGTCCCCGTCGGGTTGTTCGGGTTCGCGACGAAGACCAGTTTCGTGCGCGTCGTCACCGCCGCCAGGATTGCATCGACATCGGCTGTGAATTCGCGTTCCGGCGCCACCACGGGATGAGCGCCCGCCGCGCGCGTCGCAATCGGATACATCGCGAAGCCGTGCTCCGGATAGATCACCTCGTCGCCCGGACCCGCATAGGCATGGGCCAGCAGCGACAAGAGCTCGTCCGAACCCGAGCCGCACACGATGCGTTCAGGGTCCAGGTCATGGACTTCGCCAATGGCGGTGCGGAGTTCCTCCGCGGCGCCGTCCGGATACAGGTGCAGGGACGAAGCAATGCGCCGGAACGCCTCTACTGCGTGCGGCGACGGGCCCAGCGCGTTTTCGTTTGAGGACAGC
>MPNF01000273.1 GCA_002238885.1 Alphaproteobacteria bacterium bin95
AAGAGCCTGGGCCATTGCGGCGCTGGTACTGCCGCCCTGACTGGAATGAGCTTCGTCGATGACGATAGCGAAGCGCCGACCGCGCTGCTCGTTGCCGATCTCATCGAGGATGAAGGGGAATTTCTGCGCCGTCGAGATGACGATCTTCTTGCCCGTTTCGATGAAACGGCGCAGGTCGCCGGACCGGTCGGCATGGCCCACGGTGGCCCCGATCTGCGCGTATTGGCGGATGGTGTCGTTGATCTGCCGGTCGAGGATGCGGCGGTCTGTGACCACAATGACGGAATCGAAGATCGTGGCGCCGTCCCTTCCGAGCCCGATCAGCTGGTGCGCCAGCCAGGCGATAGAATTGCTCTTTCCGCTGCCGGCCGAGTGCTGGACCAGGTAACGCCGCCCTGCCCCGTAATCGACGGCATCCGCCAGTAGGCGGCGTACTACATCCAGCTGGTGGTAACGGGGCCAGACCTGCGTCCGTCTCCTGCGGCCGGTTTTCTCGTCCCGGACCTCCACAATCTGGGCGTAGTTTTCGAGTATGTCGGTCAGGCTCTCTGGGGTCAGCACTTCGCGCCACAGGTAATCGGTCTTCAGTCCGTTCGGGTTGGGCGGATTGCCGGCGCCGTCATTCCAGCCCCGGTCGAACGGCAGGAACCACGACTCCTTGCCTCTCAGATGGGTGCAGAAGCGCGCCTCCGACTCGTCCAGCGCGAAATGGGCGATACAGCGGCCGAGTTCGAACAGCTTCTCGCGCGGGTTGCGGTCCCTCCTGTATTGCTCGACGGCATCGTCCACCGTCTGCTTGGTCAGATTGTTCTTCAACTCGAAGGTGATGACCGGCAGCCCGTTGATGAAGAGCGCGATATCCAGCGCCCGCTGCGTCTCGTCGCGGCTGTAGCGGAGTTGCCGCGTGACGGAGAAGCGGTTCTGCGCGAAGCGTTCCCCGGCCTGCCGGTTGCCGGGAGAGGGCGTTCCGTAGAAGAGTTCCAGACTATGGGCGCCGCGCCGGATGCCCTGGCGAAGCACCTCGATGATGCCCCGCTTCGAGATTTCGCCCTGTAGCCGCGCCAGGAATCTGCGCCGGGTCGGGCCGTCCTTGTCCAGCGCCAGGCTCTCTGCGATCTCAGGCTGGGTGGCGCGCAGAAAGGCCGCGAGTTGGGCAATATCGACACAATATTCACGGTCGTAGTCGCGCCAGCTTCCGCTGAGCCAGCCTGCGCCTCCGACGCCGGCTGCCGCTTCGCTGCCGGTGTCCGCTGCGGGCGGATCGCATGGATGGCCCGCCATCGCGGTGCATATCAGGCGTTCGAGCCCTTGTTCGGTGAGGTCTGTCGTCACATCAATCGGCCCGAATTGGCACCTCGACGACCTCGCCGGGCCGCACCACCGCAATTGCCAATTCGACATCCGCCGTGCGGAGACGAATCATGGGCCAGGCCGTGGAAAGCAGGACTACGATGCCGAGTCGCCTGCCCGCCAAGCTTTGCTGGTGGCGCAGGTTCTGATCCGTTGTCACAAGAACATCGTATCCCTCGTGCTCCGCCAGATCGAGTAGCTCGCCGTTGTCCTTGTTCGACCAGCCCTTCTCCGCCAGCGTATCCACGGAGTGCTCCGAAAGGTGGCTCCGCAACGGCGCAGGCGTTCCCTGGTCGAACAGAACCTTCATGCCCGGGCGGGCGTTTTGAAATATTCGGCCTCACGCTGGAGCACAGCGGCAACCTGCCACTCCTTGACCTCGGGATACCATTCCAGAAACTCCTTCACGGTAGCGCCGCTCTCCAGATTCTCGAAGAGGGCGTATACGGGAACCCTCGTCCCGGCGAAGGCCCAGGCCCCGCTGATCTTGCGGGGACTGCGCTCCACCGCCACGCATTTCGTCCAGTCGGTCATCGGCTTGCCTCCTGCGCAATACTCCGTTCGGCAACTCGCAGACCAGTTCCGTCTTGAATTGCATCAAGACTGCCATCATCCATGACCGGTTTCGATTCGGACAGCTCTGCCGCTGCGCTTCGCACGTCGAGCTTGCCCGTGACGACGTCGGCGATCAGGCGCGTGCGGCACTCACGGAGGAGTCTAATTTTGTGATGTTGGAAGGCGATCAATTCAGCGAGCTTATCCGTGGTGGAATCGATGTAACGGAACATTTCACATTGCTCGTGAACTGGCGGTAGCGGCACAACAATCTGGAACAGGTCCCTACGGTCAATTCCCGGAACGGCTGACTTCTCCGAGTGGTCCGCTTTTGATATCGTACGAAGCAAGTAGTAGCACCATTTTCTCGAGTTTCCTTGGAAATCGGTAACGAACAGTGAAGTGTTGTGAGGCCAAAAGTCTTGATCGATATAGAATACCGCATCCGTCGAACCGTAACGACCCATGACAACGCCTGGCCCGGCACTCTTTGACACAGCGTGTGTGCCGATCACTCCCCCAGACGACACGACAGGAAATGGGCCATGCAAACGCTTGTCCGATGGCAAATCATATCCTCGTTGTAGCCGTGTAACCCACTTGAGGCGCCTCACCTCCCAATGTTCAGGCACATCCCCCAGCCATTCGACGCCGGAGGGCTTATAGGCCGGGTAAGGCCGGCCGGTGCGGACGTCGATCCGGCCCGTGACGGCCTGGTGGATGATGGCCTGCTTCTGCTCCTCCAGCAGCGTGATCAGCTTCTCCTTGGCGCGGATGTAAAGCCGGATGCGCCGGTCGGCGTGTTCGAGAAAGCGGATGATGGAGGCCTGTTCGTTGAAGGGGGGACGGGCAATCGCCATATTGCCAATGACACTCCATTCGGCGCGTGGCATCTTGGCGCCGGACGTTGAACTATGGATCGCGTCGATTATTGGCTTTGAGCGCAAGAACTGCTCTACGTAGTCATTCGAAAGATCTCCACCGCGCGAACGAAGAACGAGAAATTCACCCACGCAACAGCCGCCTGTCTGCGGTCGAGTGACTTTCGCAAGATAGGGGCGAAGCTTTCCGAATAGTACATCGCCGGACCTAAAGTGCTTTAACTGACTGTCGGGCGGAGCATCTTGACCTACATTCCTAAGTCGACCTGTCCAACTCTCGACATGTTCCAGAGCAATGTAGTTGTCGTTCCTCCGCTGCGCAGTGTCCTGCTCCACTATGTTCGCCACCGACGACTTTAAGCGGCTGACCTCCCAATGTGTCGGCACCTTGCCCAGCCATTCGATACCGGAATTCTTCATCTCGGGATAAGGCTTGAGGGTGCCGATCATCCGCTCACCTCCCCCAGGATTTCGCCGAGCAGCCCTTCGGTCTCCCGTTCCAAGGTCAGAATGTCAGTGCGGATCTCTTCCAGCGCCCGCATCGGCTGCGGCTTGTAGAAATAGCGGTTGAAGCTGATCTCGTAGCCGGTCTTCACGCTGTCCTCCCGATACCAGGCATCGCTGGAATAGGGCAGGACTTCACGGCGAAGGAACGCTTCGATGCCGCCGTCCTCCAGGAGCGGAATTTGCTCGGTGTCGCGCAGCTCCGTGTCGGGCTCATACTCCACCACGGCCGAGCGACCCCCGATGGCGGTTTCAAACAGGCCGCGCAGCGGGTCGGGCTCCGTTCCCCGCCTGTGAATCCGCCGGATGACGGGTGGGGCGTCCTCGCTCCGCGTGCCGTGCTCCTTGAGCAGCTTGATCTCGGACGCCTTGTAAGCAAGACCGGGATCGATGCCCTCGATGCGCAAGGGCCGTTCGACCGTGACCTTCCAGTAGCCGAAGGCGGCGTTGTCGAAAATCCTGCTCTGCTCGCTCTCCTCGAAGTCGAGGAAGGCCTCGCAGATGCGGGCTATGTCTTCCTCACCGAGTTCGCAGTTCTTCTTGCCGAGGTTCTTGCGCAGCGGCCGGTGCCAGCCGGTGGCGTCGATCAGCTGCGTCTTGCCCCTGCGGTGCGCTGGCTTGCGATTGGTCAGCACCCATACATATGTGGCGATGCCGGTGTTGTAGAACATGTTGAGCGGCAGGGCGACGATGGCCTCCAGCCAGTCGTTCTCGATGATCCAGCGGCGGATGTTGCTCTCGCCCTGGCCGGCGTCGCCGGTAAACAGCGAACTGCCGTTATGCACCTCGGCGATGCGGCTGCCGAGCGGCGTATTCCGCTTCATCTTGGAGAGCTTGTTGGCGAGGAACAGCATCTGGCCGTCGCTCACGCGGGTGACCAGGGAGAATTCCGGGTCGTCGCCATGCTCGATCATGAAGCGGGGATCGTGCATGTCCCTCTTGCCGCCGATGCGTTCAAGATCGGTTTTCCAACTCTTGCCGTAGGGCGGGTTCGACAGCATGAAGTCGAACTCGCGCGACGGGAAGGCGTCGTTGGAGAGCGTGGAATGTTCCGGTCCGCCCACAATGTTGTCGGCGGCCTCGCCTTCGCCTTTCAGCAGCAGGTCGGCCTTGCAGATGGCGTAGGTCTCGGCGTTGATCTCCTGGCCGTATAGATGGGTGGAGACCTGCTTGCCGCGTTCTGCCGCAAGCTCGTGCAGGATTTCCTCGGCGACGGTCAGCATGCCGCCGGTGCCGCAGGCGCCGTCATAGAGCAGATAGGTTCCGGATTCGATTTCGTCGGCGACCGGCAGGAACACGAGCTTCGCCATCAGGCGCACGGCATCGCGCGGGGTCCAGTGTTCGCCGGCCTCCTCGTTATTCTCTTCGTTGAAGCGCCGCACCAGCTCTTCGAAGATCGTACCCATGCCGTGATTGTCGAGGCCGGGACGAAGGACCTTGCCATCAATGTCCTTCACGGGATCGGGGCCGAGATTGATGTCTGGCGAGGCAAGCTTCTCGATCAACGCGCCGAGCGCGTCGGCCCGGGCCAGGCGCGGGATCTGGTTGCGGAACTCGAAGCTGTCGAGGATGTCCTGCACATTTGGCGAAAACCCGTCCAGCCACGCTTCGAAATCGGCCTTGAGCTGATGCGGATTGCGGCGGGCTAGCAAGTCACGCAGGGTAAAGGGCGAGACATTGTAGAAGGCTT
>MPNF01000274.1 GCA_002238885.1 Alphaproteobacteria bacterium bin95
CGACTATATGGGGGTGCCTTCGGTGAACGCTGCGTTGCAAAGCGGGCTGGACGCCGCCGCCGCCGCGGCCGAATGCCTCCGGTTAGGTTGAGGCGGGCCAGATGTTGTCTCCCGATTTAGCTCAATGCGAACTCAGTATTTCTTGAGACGGAGCTAACGAGTAAGTCATACCAGCGGTCACGGCTCAGAATCAATAGGCCCATTTTCTGGTTCCGATAGAGGCGATACGCCCCGGCTTAGATACGAGCTTGTTCCAGGCTTCGCAGCATTGATCGAGGATGTCGCCATAGGTCTGGAAGACAGTAAGCCTCCGGCGCCACTTCCAGTAATCTGCAGCCATCGTCACATTTCCGGAGTTGCGGGCTGGGGAAGCGATGGCGCTTCGCCGATCTGGTCCAATACTTCTACCGCGCTTTCGGCATATTTCATCCAGAGGCGGAGCAGTTCGTGCAGCGCCTCGATCTGAGCCTCGAGCCTCGCACGTTCCTGCTCCAGCTCCTGCATCCGTTGCCGGTAGGCCGTGGGTGGAACGTGACGCCTCCCGGTTTCCCGGGCCGGCTCTCCGCGTTTCAACTGAGGATCCAGATGCTGCTGCGCATATTCGGTCCAGCTATCGACTCCGGCGGCCATCCCTTCTTGCCGGGGACGCTCATGCTTCTTGGCAAGAAGGTCCAGTCCCCGCGCGACGGAAACCGTCGGTTCAGCCTTCTTCGACCGTCCCAGTTTGAGCGGGTGGACCGGAGTCACGATCAGATCGACGATCCCGCCACCGGTGTCGTCGAGGTCCATCCTGGCTGCCAGGACCGCGCCCTTGCCGAAGGCTTCCTGGCCCCAACGAATTGCAGCAGACAGCAGTTTTCGGACACGGGGATTGCCGGGATCGTCGACATCGTGGATCGAGCCCGTCTCCTCCAGCCAGGCCGGACTGACGCCGACCAGACAATGCAGCGCGACGGCGTTCCCTTTGCGGTCCCGGGCGCCGGTTGCCTTCTTGCGTGCGCGGTAGGCGTCGTTCAGATCCGTGACGTGCGGCAGCGGCGAACCCGGGTCGGTGTCTCCGATCCAGCACGCTTTTCCACCGCGCCAGCCGACCGCGAGACACGCCGGATCGGCGTCAGCCCTTCTTCGTTCCTTGGCGGAAGCGTCGCGTCTTGCGGCGTGGTTTGCGGCCCGCCGAAGCGCCTGCACGGTTGGAATGGTGAGGAATCTGGCGACGGCATAGTGTTCGATCATGAATGGAGCCTCCTCATTGGAATGGAGCCGGGCATGGCCATTCGCACCGTGCTCGAAGGGACCCACAGGCACTCCAAATCACACATCCCGCTCCCAGCGCGGAAAAGCTGTTCGTGGCTACTGCCCAACTGTCTCGACAGGATGCAGCCGTGGATTTCCTGAGACATGGCTGCTCGCTTGTGGTGGCGAGCTACGGAAATCAGCGTTGCTCCGTGGTTGGAGTGACGGAGCAAAGGCACTCCATTCCGCGATCCGACCATCTGCGCCGAGAAAAAAGGGCGAATTGACGGTGTCCACGGCGCTCCCTCTTGCTCCCTGGAACTTCTTTGCTCTTCGGGACATCGTGCGGGTAGACGCGTCTTGCCTGTCAACCGGTGCGCAACCGCTGTAACGGCAACCGTGACGTGGGACTTGTCTGTTCCATCCGCCCGACGCCCTTGACCGAATTCGGGGTCTGAGCAATCGCTCGCAAGGCGCGACCTTTGGGCCGGTCGGATCGGGAACCACCCGGAGAGGCCAAGCAAACTCGGATACCGGTTCCTATGTACCGAGCGGCATGGATCGCGGACACTGCGATCTTGTCGTTTCAGGCATCCTGGCCGCGACGCTGCGAAACGAAGCAGTGTGTAGACTACCGACTCACCGATCAGTAGATCGGATATGGCGGCAGTCTGAAAACTTCGACCTGCCATCGCCGCCGAGGCACTCGAACCATGAGAGAAAGCTCGGTTGGACCGGTTGGACAAAACCGAAATTTCTTCTTTGTTTTCAACGCCCTGGTTCGAGACGGCCGGACACTTTATGTCCCAGATATTGCGAGAAAAAGAGACTCCTGCCGGGGTCGCCAGCCACGCGCTACAGTTTGTCCGTGTATTGCGCCACGAAGTCGAAATCGAGCAGCCGCTTGTAGGCTTCCATGAGGCGCGCCGTCACCGGCCCGGGCACGCTGCCCCCGCCAATGGAGCGGCCGTTGACCGACGCTACCGGCACCATGCACAGGCTCGTCGATGTCAGGAAGCATTCGTCGCTGGTAAACGCATCGAACAGGTCGAGGTCGGTCTCGTGCACGGCGACTCCCTCCGCGTCCGCAAGCTCGATCACCGTTTCGCGGCTGATGCCCGGCAGCACGAACCGGGCCCGCGGGGTAAACAGCTCGCCATCGCGCACGAAGAAGATGTTGCTGCCGAGCCCTTCCGCGAGATTGCCGTCATGGTCGAGAAGGATGGCCCAGGCTTGCGGGTCCTGGGCGCGCACCTCGCGGTCCGCGATCTGGAGGTTGATGTAGTTCTGGGTCTTGGCCCTCGGGCTGACCGCGTCGGGCGGCGTGCGCCGGGTCGCCGGTATCTGCACGCGAACGCCATCCCGGTAGAGCGGCGCACGGGCCTGAAGCGGCAGCGGCGTGCACTCGACGATGACCGTGGGCCTGGCCTCTCCGTCGCTCAGAAAAGGATCCGAGACACCGGGGCTCACCCGCTGGAACAGCCAGTAATCCTCGTCCGGACCGATCAGGTGCAGGTTGCGCTCCAGCACCTCATGGGAGATGGACAGCATCTCGTCCTTGCCGAGGCCCGAGTCGATCTGGAGATAGCGCATCGAGCGGTAGAGCCGGTCGATATGCTCCTCAAGCCTGAACGGCTTGTGCCGGACGGTTCGCGCCGTGTCGAATACCGCCTCGCCGTATTTGAACCCGCGGTCGCGGAACGACACGAGCACCCGGCTCTCGGGCTTGATTTCGCCATTGTGATAGGCGACCCGCTCATTGGCTTGTTGAATCATGACGTGCACCCCGGTGCTTCGAATCGGTTCTTCAGGTCAGCGCGACACGGCCCGCGACAGGCGTCACTCCGCACCGGCAAGCTCGGCGAGCGCAACCGCGATGACTCTGGCGCCTTCGGCCAGGTCTTCGGGTTTGGCGTTTTCCGCCTCATTGTGGCTGATACCCTTTTCGCACGGCACGAACACCATGGCCGAGGGGCATAGCATGGCCATGTTGCGCGCATCGTGGCCGGCGCCGGAATAGAGGTCCATGTGGGACGCGCCCACCACTTCGACGGCATGGCGCACGGCGTCGATCGCCGCCCCGTGGAAATCGACGGAGGACGCGGCCTGCGGCTCCTCGATGCTCACGCCGCACGGCCCCGCCAGCGCCTCGCAGAGCGGCTGGATGGCGTCGCCCAGTCGGGCCCGGAGGTCGTCGTCCGGATGTCGGAAATCGATGGAGAAGCGCACCCGCCCCGGCACGACGGAAGGCGCGCCCGGGAACGCCTCAAACGCCCCGATGGTGAACCGCAGAAGGTCGTCGGCGTCTTCCATCATGCGGTGCAGCGCCTGGACCATGTAGGCCGCCGCCAGAACGGCATCCTTGCGCCGCCTGCGGGGCGTCGTGCCGGCATGGGCCTCCTCGCCCGTTACCTCGACCTGGAACTTGCGCGTGCCCTGGATGCCGGTGACGACGCCGATGGTGTTGCCGGTCTCCTCCAGGCGCGGCGCCTGCTCTATATGGCCTTCGATGAAGGCGCCCATCGGCGCGGCCAGCGCCCGCTCGCCCACGGGGCCGACAGAAGACAGCAGCGGACCGAGTTTCCCGAGTTCGTCGCCGAGCCGCGCGCCCGTCTTGTCGCGCACCTCCAGCATGGTGGCGAGCGTCGGCGGGTCCGCATAGACGCCCGAGCCCATTACGCCCGGCACGAAGCGCCCGCCCTCTTCATTGGTCCAGTTGACGACCTCGACCGGCGCGCGGGTCCGCACGCCCGCGCGCTCAAGTGCGAACAGCGCCTCCAGCCCGGCCAGCACGCCGAAACTGCCGTCGAACCGCCCGCCCGTCGGCTGAGAATCCAGATGCGAGCCGGTCGTTACGGGCGGCAGGTCCGGGTCCAGCCCCTCGCGGCGCAGGAACATGTTGCCGATGGCGTCCACCGCCAGCGAAAAGCCGGCATCCCTGCCCCATTCGGCAAAAAGGCGGCGCGCTTCGAAGTCCTCCGGCGTCAGCGCCTCGCGGCACACGCCGCCCTTGGCCGTCGCCCCGAAGCGCGCCATATCCTCGTGCATCTTCCAGAGCCCGGCTTCGTCCACGCCTGCCGCGACGCGTTCCAGCACCATGACGGCCTCCTCGTTCCCGATTGCGCCTGCAGCCTGTAAACTCCGGTTCCATGCAGGGCAAGACCGCACTCGTCACCGGAGGCACGACCGGTATCGGTTTCGTCACCGCCCGCGTGCTTGCAGAGAAGGGTGCGGCCGTCACCATTGTCGGCCGCAACCCGCAGCGCGGCGAGCAGGCGGCGCGGGCGATCCGCGCCGAAGTGCCTGGCGCAGAGGTCCGCTTCGAGCGCGCCGACCTCTCGCTTCTGGACGAGAGCCGCCGTCTCGCCCGCAACATCGCCGAGTCGACCGAACGGCTGGATGTGCTGGTGAACAATGCCGGCGCCATCTTCTCGCGGCGGCAGGTAACGGCGGACGGCCTCGAAGCCACCTTCGCCCTCAACCACATGAGCTATTTCCTGCTCACCAACCTGCTGCTGAACCGGCTGAGAGCGGCAGAGGCGGGGCGCATCGTGGTCGTCGCCTCCATTGCCCACCGGCGGGCCGAACTTGACTTCGACGACCTGCAATCGGAGCGCCGCTACAGCGTGCGGACCGCCTACAGCCGTTCCAAGCTTGCCAATGTGATGTTCGCCTATGCGCTGGCGCGCCGGCTGGAGGGCAGCTCCGTCACGGTCAACGCGCTGCATCCGGGCCTGGTGGCG
>MPNF01000275.1 GCA_002238885.1 Alphaproteobacteria bacterium bin95
CCAACCCGGTTATCCACAGCTCCATCGCTGCCCAAACCCTCAACACCACGCTCGGGGACACGAACGAAAGCTACATGTGAGAGATTTTCGATCGCCAAAATTGCGCAATTTTCGGCTGCCATTGACAGTGCACCGGTTTGTTATCGACACCTCATGCCCCGGAACTTCTCCCACTAGGTCACACCGTCACCACCGTACTGCTGTCGCAACCGCACTCCGTCACACAATGGGCCGTGACGCGGCGCTCTGATGTCCTTCGTCAAGCCCAGGGACGAGCGAAAGCATCGGACGTCTGGCGGCATCCGGTTTCAAAGAGATGTACGCATATCGGTGGAGGCGCGGCCCGGGACGTTGGTGAACAAGCTCTGATGCGCGGGTCGAGACCGCATGTCCATGATTTCGTCCGGGGCTGGTCCATTCTTACAACGGGCGTCGGCGATGCCGGCCACAAAGCGCTGCCTGGAGTTCCCCCGTCGTCGCCGCGCCCCCGCCGATATGCGTCTCTTGAGCGATCCGTTCCCTCCGGATCAGACTTCCATCGGCTCCATCAGGGCGATAGCCCACATGAAGCCGACCAGTTCGCGGGCCACCGCGGTGACGGCGACCGTGCTGCGCTTTCCCCTCGCAGTCAGGGCGCGGTAGCGCTTGGTCAGACGCGCCTGCGCCTTCCATGCCGTTTCACGGACGGCCTCCGGCAAGTGTCTGGTTGCGAAGTACTTCTCCTTCCCCATTCGCGCGGGATAGCGGTAGGTCCAGGCGCTCTCGGCCAACACACGGCGCACCCGCGCGTTGCCGGCCTTGGTGATGCCGCCTCGCCGAACGCTGTCGCCCGTCGAGTGCTCGGAGGGGACCAGGCCGAGATAGGCCATGAGCCGGCGAGGATTTTCGAACCGGCGGACGTCGCCAACCTCCACCATGAAGGTGACCGCGGCAATCAGCCCAACGCCGCGAAGCGCCTGAAGGCGTTCCACCGCCGGTGCGAGCGGCCAGTCAAGCAAGGCGTCCTCGATCGCCGCATCCAGGCGCGCCACCCGCTCGCGGCTCTGCGTCTCCGCGACGATCATCTCGTGCAGCACGACGGTCTGGCCAGGCCAGCCGAAGCTGAGCTCGTGTAGCCATTTGAAGTACTTCGTTCCCCATGTCTTCTGGCCAAGAAAGACCTTGCCATGCCGCAGCAGGAACGAGCGGATCTCCTGGCGCTTGCGTGTGCGGTCCTTGACCGCTGCCTCGCGGGCGCGCACCAGATCGCGCATCACCTCATGGGTTTCGTCGGGCGTCCAGATCTCGGTCAGTTCGCCGGCGCGGAACAGGCGCGCCAGCTTCACCGCATCACGGCGGTTCGTCTTGACCCGCTCGCCCGGCCGGCGCGGGATCAGGGACGGGGCGATGACGGCGCATTCGTGACCAAGCTCCTCGATCAACCGCTCCAGACCGTAGCCCGTCGGTCCAGCCTCGTAGCAGAAGCGAAGCCGCGCGCCCGACCGTTCGAGCTTGCGCACCAAACGGCGCACGCAAGCGTCATCCGATCTGATCTCCCCATGGTACCTCACCTCGCCGTCGCGGCCGCCCTCCGTCACCGCCACGGCATGGCGATCCTTCGACACGTCCATTCCGACGAACATTTCGTTACAGTCCACCACGGTTCGCCCTCCTGGCTTGAGGCCCTGCTCGCCGAGCAACCCTCGTTGAAAGCCGCCAGTGTAGGGCGGACCACCCCGTCACAAGACAGCCATAGGAGGACATACGGTCTTACAGCCGGGCGGCGGCCCCGGCGGCAAGGATCCGGATCGCCGGCACGGCGGCGTCCCATTGCGCGCCGAGGACGACCGCGACGATTTCGGGGGCCGAGACCACCAGCATCAGGCCGAACGGCAAAGCCACAAGACCCCGTTACTTGCGCGACAGAGCCCACGCCGCGCGGGGGTGGGTGCTCATGACAGATTGCGGGCGGTCCCGCAGCCGCGCGCCGTCCCGGCCGGAAACCGGCCGCCGGCGGTCCTACCCGCACGGCCCGTCGGCAGCTTGGCCCGGACCCGGTCCGGTCTGCGAGTCGGCCGCGCCGGCTTCGGGCGGTGCGGCCCCGGCTCAGAAGTCGCCGGGAATCAGGCCGTACTCCCGCGCGCGATGCACGGCCTCAGCCCGCTTGCGCACTCCGAGCTTGTTGAACAGCTTGCGGATATGATAGCGAACGCCATAGGCGGTCAGACCCAGTTCGGCGGCGATCTGCCTGTCCTGCTGATTGCCGAGCCTTTGCAGTATCTCCCGCTCACGTGCGCTCAAAACTGGGCGCCGGGTGTCGCCGGCCGCCTCCATCGATGCCAGAAGCGACTGCGCCGCCTCCTGGCGAGCAGGGTCGGGGCTGGTTTCGAGGAAGGCGAGCAGCATGTTCTCGCAGTCCGCGCGCTCCCGTATCAGCGGCCCGGCATAGGGCGTCTCGGCGAACAGCCGCAGATACTCCTCCAGATGCCCGGCTGCGGCCGCCGCCTCGCCGGCGCGGCGTTCCAGCGCCGCCGAGAGCGCGAGCGTGCGCATCAGCGTCCGGCGCAAGCCCCGCGCCGCCGCCGCCGCGCGCAGCGCCTCGGCAAAGCCGCGGGCCTCCTCGAAGCGCTCGCGCCCGATCGCCAGGCGCAGGCGCGCGCAGGACAGCGCCTCCATTTCCCGCCAGGTCTGGCCGGCTAGGTCCAGGCAGTCAGCCTCCTCTTCCGGCAGGCCGGCCGACGCCCAGGCCTCCTCGCCCTCGCCGGTCCGCCCCGCGGCCGCCAGCAGGGAAATCCTGAGCCCCGCCATGTACCGAACCAGCGCCGGCAACCGAGCGCGGCCCAGGAAGTCCAGTATCTCCTCCGCAACCGCCAACGCGGCCTCGACACCTTCGTATCGAAGTTTCAGCTCTAACACTGCGCCGCTGGCGGCCGCATAGGACTGGAATGGCGTCCTGCCCGTCACCAGCGCTTCGGGCGCACCGTCCGCCACGGCCCCCCGCCCGGCGGCGCCGCATTCCAGCGCCAGCTCCAGCGACAGGGTCCCGCAGATTACAGCCGGCTCGGCATCGAGCACGTAGCTGCCCTTCGCGACCCGCTCGGCCCGGCGGTAGAGCGCCGCCGCGTCCTGCGCCCGGCCCTCCGCCATGGCGGCCTGCCCTTCCTGGATATCGACGTACATCGACATAAAGGGGCTCTGGACAAAGCATCGCCGCGCCCGCGCCGCGCGGTGGAGCGCAACCCCGAAATCCGCTGTCATGTTGCCCGCGATGCACAAGCCGTATTCCAGGACGCCCCGGGTCAGCAGATCGATGCGCGGCGATTGCGCAAGCCGCGCATTTTCCGCCAGATAGCCTTGGGCCAACGCCGAGCCGAAGCGCTCGCCGCCGTAAAGCGCGACCGCGCCCCGGACCACGCAATGGTCTATTCGCAGTTCCAGCGCAGCGTCGCTCTCGTCGGCTTCGAGGCCTTCCAGAACCCGGGCTAGGACGCAGTATCGTTCCCTGGCCTCCTCCGTCCGCCCCGCCAGGATCAACGACAGGCAACGGACCAGCCCCAGCCGCGGGCCCGCCCCCGCAAGGTCGTCGCCCAGCAGGCGGTCAGCGCTCCGAAACTGGACCACTCCCTCCCGGAGATACAGGCGGACGCCGCCGGCGCGCTCCAGGAACTCGCCCGCAAGCGCCGGTTCCCCCGCCTCCACGGCGTGCCGCATGGCCGCCACCGTCTGGCCCCGGCGCATGAGGGCGTCGGCGAGCCGCCGATGGACGGCGCAGAAGCGCTGCGGCGTCTCCCGGAAACGGCGCCTGACGCAATGCTCCCGGATCAACGGATGCAGCCGCCAGATATCCACCGCGCCGTCGCGCACCGGCTCGAGCAGCCCCGCAAGAACCGGCATCGTTTCGATCCGGCGCGTCGAATCGCTGCGCTCCAGCACCTCGTCGAGAAGTGCTGTATCCATCCACTCGAACAGACCGATATCGAGCAGGAATTCCCGGTCCTCCGCCCCGAGGTCCGAGAGGAGGCGCGACTCCACCCAGTTCTCCACGAACTCTGCGGCGATACGCGCGTCCCCCCGTTCGCCGCTCGCCGTCTCGTTCCGGGAAATCCTGACTGCAAACGGCCAGCCGGTGGACTCGGACATCACGGCAGCTAGCTGCGTGCGCGACAGTTTCCCGTCGAAGAAATCCGCGACCTCCGCGGCGGAGAACCGCAAATCCTCCGTGGTCAGGATAACAGCGCGGCCTTCCAGCACGGCGCCCGCGATGTTCAGGCCGCCGGGAAGCTGTCGGCACGCGATGGCCAGGTGCAGGTTCGGTGGGCCGCGCTGCAGCAGGAAGTCCAGCTGGGCCGCCGTTTCCGGGTGCCTGAGCCGTTCCAACTCGTCGAATACCAGCACGAACGGCCCATCCAGGCGTGCGATCTCGCGTATTGTAAGTTCGGTGCGACTCCCGGCCTCGCCGCTCACTTCTCCCGGGGTTGGCAGCGCGAGGGTCTCCGGGCCCGCGAGCGCGCCAGCGACCGCGCTCCGGCAGGCATAGGCGATGTAGGTGTCGAGAACGGCAGGTTCGTCTTGATCGTCCACGGAGACCCAGGCGACGGGAACCCCGTCGTCGCGAAGCCGGCGGCAACATTCGGCCAGCAGGGTAGTCTTGCCGAACCCGCCGGGCGCGCTCAGTACCGTCAGGCGGCGGCGGGTCGGCATGGCCCGGTCCGCGAGCCCGGCGCGGTCGAAATAGCCCGCCGCCCGGTCGGGGACGGCGATCTTCTGGGGAAGCAGCCAGGGAAGCGGCCGCTCTTGCCCGAGCCCTTCGTTCGTCGCGCGCGGCGGCGCACCGTCATTGCCGCTGTGCGCGGACGGTTCGGTTCCGGTCATCTCTCGCCCCGGAGCGGCGGTTCGAACTGCGGGCCTAGCCTGGGACGCGCTCGCTGCCGCTCGACCGCAAACAGTCGCGGTCCTTGTAGCTGCTCGCCCCGATATGC
>MPNF01000276.1 GCA_002238885.1 Alphaproteobacteria bacterium bin95
CTCGTCTTCCCAGCCGCTTTCGTCGCCCATGCCGACGACATCGTCATAGGCATGCAGGAAGGGTTCGCTATAGTCCCGCATCCCGCGCGGGTCATCATATATGACTGTCCGCAGGGCGGGGAGATGTTCCTTTTGAGACAGGACTTTATCGACCTGCTCCTGATCTTCCGCCACGATGAATGCGACTTCGGCATGGTCCAGCACGAAGCGCATCTCGTCCGCCACCGCATCCTGGTAAACCGGCACGGGAATGGCGCCGAGGCTCTGCGCGGCGCTCATGGCGAAATAGAGCCGCGGCCGGTTATCGCCGACGATGGCGATCTTCTCTCCGCGCTTCAGGCCAAGCGCCTTCATGCCGGCGGTAAGCTTGCGCACCGCGTCTCGGAAGTCGGCCCAGGTCCAGGTTTGCCAGATGCCGAGGTCCTTTTCGCGGACGGCCGCCAGCCGTGCGCGATGTTCGGCGTTGTAGCGCAGCAGCTTCGGGAATGTGTCGTGTTGCACGACATCCGGTAGAGCGCCGGCCATGGCTTCGGTCTCCCCCTGGCGAGTGCGAACGCTTGGGTCGGGTCGTCTACTGTCCCGATGTCTGAAGCGTGTATGTGAGGTTTGGTAGACAAGCCGCACGCTGAGGCCAAGCAAAAAATGATACGGAAGGCCAACTTTGGTGTCGCAGCGAACGCCGTAGAGATATTGTGGGCGGTCCGTTGCTGCATGCGCGGCGACGTATTGGGAGCCGTTTGGCAATGGCTTGGTTGGCTAGGCACAGGGGTCCTTGAAGGATGTCACGCCCGGATTTCTCGATCCTGCCTTCGGTGGACCGGCTGCTCGAAGAGCCCGCCCTTGCGGTTGCGGCTGAGGAATACGGGCGATCCGAGGCACTGGCAGGCGCACGCAAGGCTTTGGCGGATGCGCGGACAGTGCTGGGGGCCGGCCGCGCGCTCGACCCGACGGGGCTCGGGCCGGTGGCGGCGGCCCATATCGCGGCCCGTGCGCGACCTTCGCTCCGCCGTGTCTTCAACCTGACAGGCGTGGTACTGCACACCAATCTGGGCCGGGCGCCCTTGCCGGAAGAGGCCATCGCCGCCGTCGCTGCCGCTGCCGGAAATTGCAACCTCGAATACGATCTGGAGACCGGGCGGCGGGGCGACCGGGACTCCCATGTCGAGGCGTTGCTCACCGAACTTACGGGCGCGGAAGCCGCAACCGTCGTCAACAACAATGCCGCCGCCGTATTGCTGGTGCTGAACAGCCTGTCGGCAGGGCGGGACACGCTGGTCTCGCGCGGCGAACTCGTCGAGATCGGCGGCTCCTTCCGGATGCCGGAAATCATGGCCCGCGCCGGCGCACGCATGGTCGAGGTTGGCACCACCAACCGCACGCACCCAAGCGACTTCGAGGCCGCCATCGGCCCGGAAACGGGCTGCGTCATGAAGGTGCACACCTCCAACTATGAAGTGGTCGGCTTCACGGCCTCGGTGCCGGACGACCGCCTTGCCTGCATCGCGGAGGCGGCAGGCGTGTCTTATGCGGTGGATCTGGGTGCCGGGCAGCTTGTCGATCTGGCGCGTTACGGCCTTCCGCAGGAGCCCATGCCGGGCCACGCGCTCGCAGACGGGGCCGGTCTGGTTACCTTCAGCGGCGACAAGCTGCTGGGCGGCCCGCAAGCAGGCATTATCGTCGGCCGGGCAGACCTCGTCGCAGCGATCAAGAACAACCCGATGCGCCGGGCCATGCGCCTCGGCAAGCTGTCGCTCGCGGCGCTGGAGGCGGTGTTGCGGCTTTACCGGGACCCCGACCGGCTGGCGGAACGTCTGCCTGCGCTGCGCATCCTCACCCGTCCGGTAGAGGAAATCGAGGCCCAGGCACATCGGCTTGCGCCAGCGATAGAGAGTGCCGACGTCGTGACCGCCCTGAGCCAGATCGGCTCCGGGTCGCTGCCGGTGGAGCGGCTCGAGAGCCGGGCTCTTGCGCTCTCCGCTCCCGGCGGCAAGGCGCTGGAGGAGCGCGCGGCGGCCTTCCGGCAGCTGCCCATCCCGGTCATCGGGCGCATTTCCGAGGGGCGGCTGCTCTTCGATCTGCGCACTCTTGACGACGAAGACGCTTTCCTGTCCCAACTCGGGCCATGATCGTCGCGACCGCCGGGCATATCGACCACGGCAAGACCTCGCTGGTGAAGGTACTCACGGGCACCGACGCCGACCGGCTGCCGGAGGAGAAGGCGCGCGGGCTCACCATCGACCTGGGCTTCGCTTACTGGCAGGCCGGCCCCGGCCAGACCGTCGGCTTCATCGACGTGCCGGGGCATGAACGGTTCATCAAGAACATGCTGGCGGGCGTGACCGGCATCGACGCGGCGCTGCTGATCGTGGCCGCCGACGACGGGCCAATGCCGCAGACGCGCGAGCACCTGGCGATCCTCGACCTGCTGGGCGTGCAGCGCGGCATTATCGCCGTGACCAAGGCCGACCGCGCGGAGCCGGAACGCGTGCAGGCGGTTGCCGAAGAGGCGCAGGCGCTCGCAGCCGATACCGGGCTTGCCGGCGCATCGGTTCTGCCGGTCTCCGCGATAACCGGGGAGGGCGTCCCGGAGCTGCGCCGGGCGCTGCAACGGCTTGCGGGCGCGGTCGGGCGGCGGCGGGCTGCGGGACGGTTCCGGCTGGCGGTTGACCGCAGTTTCACCCTGCGCGGCGCGGGCCTCGTGGTCACCGGCACGGCGTTTTCAGGCGCGGTCAAGGTCGGCGACCGTCTGCTGGTCTCGCCCGGCGGCGTCGAGGCGCGGGTGCGCGCCATCCATGCCGAGAATGTCGAGAGTCATGCTGCCCAGGCGGGCCAGCGGGTGGCGCTCAACCTCGCCGGAGCCGGTCTCCGCCGCCATGCCGTCTCGCGCGGCGACTGGCTGCTCGCGCCCGAGGCTCACGGGCCGACCCGCCGCATCGACATCAGGCTCAGAGTGCTCGGCAGCGAGGCGCGTCCGCTCCGCGACCGCACGCCAGTGCATGTCCATCTGGGCGCGGTGGATGTCACCGGGCGGGTGGCGGTGCTGGACGGCCCGTCCATCGCGCCGGGCGCAGCCGGCTGGGCGCAATTGCTGCTGGACCGTGAGATCGGCGCGCTTGCGGGCGACGGCATCGTGCTGCGCGACCAGTCGGCGATGCGCACCATTGCGGGCGGGCGGGTCGCCGATCCGTTTCCGCCGGCGCGCGGCCGGGCGCGGCCCGAGCGGCTGGCCGAGCTCGCGGCGCGCGCTGGGGACGACCCGTTCGCCGGGCTGGTGGAGGCGACGGCGTTCGGGTTCGACTTCGCCCGGTTTGCGCTGGCGTACAACCTGAACGACGCAGAGCAGGCGGTGCTGCGCCGGAGGAACGGCGTCGTGTTCGCGGGTCCGGTCGCAGTCGATGCCGGGCGCTGGCAGGCGCTTTGCGACGCTTTCGAGCGCGAGGTGGATGCATGGACGGCGGCTCATCCGGACAGCCCCGGCCTCGGTCCTGTGGCGCTGCGCCGGCGGCTGGACCCGGTGCCGCCGCGCGACATCGCGGAGGCGGCGTTGGCGGCGCTCGCTTCCGCCGGCAAGCTGGCGCGCTCCGGCGGTTTCGTCCACCGGCCGGGTCACCGCGCGGCGCTTGCCCCGGAGGAGGAAGCGCTCTGGCAGCGGATCGAACCGTTGGTCACGGAAGGCGGTCTGCGTCCGCCGCGCGTGCGCGAACTGGCCGACATGCTCAAGGTCGATCACGTCCAGGTCGAGGGCGTACTGCGCCAGGCGGGGCGCTTCGGCCTGGTTCGGCGCGTTGCGGACAATCGCTGGTTTCCGCCGGCCACGCTCAAGGGGCTGGCCGGTATCGCTGAAACTCTGGCGGCGGAGAGCGCCGACGGGCGCTTCACGGCCGCGGCCTACAAGGACCGCTCCGGCATCGGGCGCAATGTCACCATCGAATTGCTGGAGTTCTTCGACAAGGAAGGCTTCACCCGGCGCGAGGGCGATGCGCGGCGGATCGTCAGGGAGTGGCGGGAATGACGGTTGACGAGGCCTTGATATCGCGCCGTTCGGTCCGGGCGTTCCTGCCGGACCCGGTGCCGCGCGCCACGGTCGAGGAGATCCTGCGTGTCGCCTCCCATGCGCCGAGCGGCCAGAACACGCAGCCCTGGACCGTCTATGCGGTGGACGGCGCGGTTCGCGAGCGCCTGTGCGCCGCGGTGCTGGCGCGGCGCGAATGCCGGCCCTGGCCGGAGCGCGAATATCCGGGGCAGCCGCGCGACCTGCCGGAAATCTTCCGCCAGCGGCGGCGGGAGAACGGCATCGGCCTCTATACGCTGCTCGGCATCGGCAAGGGCGACCGGGAGGCGGCGGAGGCCCAGCAACGGCGCAACTACCTCTTCTTCGGTGCGCCGGTCGGCCTGTTCGTCTTCGTCCACAAGGCGTTGAGCATCGGCAGCTGGGTCGATACCGGCATGTTCCTGCAATCCATCATGATGGCGGCGCGCGCCCGGGGGCTGGATACCTGCCCGCAGGGCGCGTGGGCCAATTTCCACACCGTGGTGCGCGCCCATGTCGGCGCGGGCGAAGACGAAACCCTGGTCTGCGGTATGGCGCTCGGCCGTGCGGACAACGAAGCCCTCGTCAACCGTTTTGAAACCCCGCGTGCGCCGCTCGAAGAGTTCCTGACCTTCGTGGGCGAAGAGGAGACCCCATGCGTATAGAGGACATCCGCGTTCATCTGCTCGTCTTGCCCTGGCGGGAACAGCCGGCGGTCCAGCGCGGTTATTCCAGGGACCGCAATGTGCTGGCGGTCGAGATCGAGACGCGCTCGGGTCATGTCGGGCTCGGCTACCAGCTCTATCTGCGCGAAGGCTTCCGCACGGTGAAGACCTGCCTGGAAGAGACCATGGTGCCCCACCTGATCGGCCGCGACGCGAGCGAGATCGAGGCGATCTGGCACGAGCTCTGGAC
>MPNF01000277.1 GCA_002238885.1 Alphaproteobacteria bacterium bin95
CCCGCAATGGCTCATCAGCGCCGTCAGGTTGGATTGCGTGCCGGAGGGCAGGAACAGCCCCGCCTCAAGCCCCAGCATGTCGGCGACGCGCGCCTCCAGCCGGGTGACGGTCGGGTCTTCGCCATGCGCATCGTCGCCGACCTCGGCCTCTGCCATGATCCGGCGCATGACCGGCGTCGGCAGGGTGACGGTGTCGCTGCGCAGGTCGATCCGGCGATTGCCCATGCCGTTTCCGTCCATCTCAGGCTGCCTCCCGGCGGCCGAGCCAGCGGTCGAGATCGGCGAGCGCGCGGGCCGCATGCGCACGCTTGCGTTCGCGGCCCCGGAACCGCCCATCGAGCGGCGGGAAGAGGCCGAAATTGACATTCATCGGCTGGTAGGCCCCGGCAGAGGCGGGCCTCGGGCCGGTCACGTGGGCCAGCACTGCGCCGAGCGCGGTCGTCGCAGGCGGCACGTCCGCCTCGCCCGCGGCGAAGCGCCCCGCTAGCAGGCCGATGGCCGCGCTCTCGACATAGCCCTCGACCCCGGTGATCTGGCCCGCGAACCGCAAATGCGGGGCCGCCTTCAGGCGTAACTGCCCGTCCAGCAGCGCCGGCGCGTCGATGAAGCTGTTGCGGTGGATGCCGCCGAGCCTCGCGAACCTCGCATTTTCGAGGCCGGGAATCGTGCGGAGGACGCGCGCCTGTTCGCCGTGGCGCATTTTCGTCTGGAAGCCGACAATGTTGTAGAGCGTGCCGAGCGCATTGTCCCGGCGGAGCTGCACGACGGCGTGAGGCCGGCTGCCGGTGCGCGGGTCGGTCAGGCCCACCGGTTTCATCGGGCCGAAGCGCAGCGTCTCGGGCCCACGCGCCGCCATCACTTCCACCGGCAGGCAGCCCTCGAACCAGGGCGTGAGGGCCTCCCATTCCTTGAATTCGATCCGGTCGGCTTCGAGCAGCGCCTGAATGAACGCCTCGTAGCCGTCTTCGTCGAGCGGGCAGTTGATGTAGTCGGCCCCGCTGCCCGCCGGTCCCGGCTTGTCGTAGCGGGACTGGAACCAGGCCGTGTCGAGGTCGATGGAGTCGAAGTAAACGATGGGCGCAATCGCGTCGAAGAAGGCAAGCGCCTCGCGCCCGGTCAGCGCCCGGATCGCATCGGCGAGCGCGCCGTCGGTGAGCGGCCCGGTGGCGACGATGGCGGAGCCCGACTCCGGCAGGCTATCGATACGCCGGCGCTCCACTTCAACGAGCGGCTCAGCTTCCAGCGCGGCGGTAATCGCGTCGGCGAAGCCTTCCCGGTCCACGGCAAGCGCGCCGCCTGCGGGCAGCCGCGTGCGGTCGGCGCACGCCATGACGAGCGAGCCCGCCCGGCGCATCTCCTCATGCAGCAGGCCGACGGCGTTGTGCTCGGCATCGTCGGAGCGGAAGGAGTTGGAGCAGACCAGTTCGGCGAGCTTGTCCGTCTTGTGCGCTGCCGTGGCTGTCTCGGACCGCATTTCGTAAAGGACCGAGCGCACCCCGCGCTGCGCGAGCTGCCAGCAGGCCTCTGCGCCGGCCAGCCCGCCGCCGATGACCGTGACCGGATTGTCCGCGAAGGCAGCCATGGCCCCTTATACCCTGCCCCTGTCGGCCGCTGCCAGTGCGCCGCTGCAATCCCGCCGGTCCGACAGCGCCGCGCAGACCATGACCTTCGCGGGAGATGCGGGCCAAGGCTGCAAGAACGCCGTCCGGTTTCCGGGTTCTGCGGTTCGAGTGTTGGCTTTGCTTCCGGCAACGAGCCATGTAGGAAGGACCGCGCGACGGAGTCGGTCGCGCCCCCGGTTCAGCCCGGCCTTGCGATGAGCATTCGAGAGTCTGTCATTGCCGCCTTGCGTGAAGCCGCCGACCCGGTCAGGGCGCCGCAGCAACAGGCATACATGAAGTCGGCCATGCCCTATCTGGGCGTAGGCGTACCGCAATGCCGGCGCATCGCCGGTTCCGTGTTCAGGGCGCACCCGCTGCCGGACGCCGGCGCATGGGAGGCGGCGATTCTCGAGCTCTGGCGTTTGGCCGCCCACCGCGAGGAACGCTATGCGGCGGTCGAACTGTTGCTCTTCCGGCGTTATTCCGGATGGCTGGAGCCCGTGAGACTCCCCCTGATCGAGGACCTGGTGACCACCGGCGCCTGGTGGGACTATGTCGATGCGATTGCCAGCAGGGGCGTCGGGACCATGCTTGCCGCCCACCCCGGCCCGACGAAGGCCGTGCTGCGCGAATGGGCGGAGGCCTGCAACATCTGGAAGCGGCGGACGGCGATCCTCGCCCAGCTCCGGGCCAAGAGCACGACGGACACTGTGCTGCTGGCCGACGCGATCCGACCGTCCATCGGGGAGTCGGAGTTCTTTCTGCGCAAGGCTATCGGCTGGGCGCTGCGCGAATATTCCAAGACCGACCCGGTCTGGGTGACGGAATTCGTCAGGACCCATGCCGGCCTCTCCGACCTGAGCCGGCGGGAGGCGTTCAAGCACCTGGAACGTCGGAAGCGCCAGGGGCATCCGCGGAACTGAAACCGCGGGTTCGTTCGTCCCCTTACGGCAGCCGGTCGCCGTCTTCGTAGCGTTGCCAGGCGCTGATCTGGAGCGGCGAGGTGCGCACATGCAGCACCACCGGACGGGAGCGGACGGCGAAGGCCTGCGCGACCGCATCCGCCACCTGCGACTCCGCCTCGACGGTAATGCCCTCCGCGCCGAAGGAGCGCGCCCAGGCGGCGAAATCGGGGTTGGTGAGCCGCGTGCCGGCCATGAAGGGGCGGCCCGGATAGCGCAGGTGGCTGTGCATGCCGATGGTGCCGTACATGCCGTTGTCGGCGATCACGACGATGGGGCAGGCGCCGTACTGGCAGGCCGTGGCGAGCTCGTTGCCCATCATCAGCGCGCCGCCGTCGCCCATGAAGGCCACCACCTGCGCGCCCGGGCGGCGGATGGCGGCGGCGACCGCCATCGGCATGCCGGAGCCCATGGCGCCCACCACGGAAGCCAGGAACACCTGCCCTTGCCGAAAGCCGATATGGCGGTGCAGGAAGGTCGCGAAATTGCCGGCGTCGGAGGTGACCGTGGCGTCGGGGGCGAGATGCTTGCCGATCTCCGCGACGACGGCCGAGAAGTTCACCCCGTCCTCGCGCGGCTCCCAGGGCTTTTCCAGCAGGCGGCGATGGGTGCTGTGCAGCCCCTCGACCCAGCCGCGCCGGCGCTCGCCGTCGGCGGGTGCGGGGCGCGCGAGCAGCGCCTTCACCACCTCATGCGGGCTCGCGGCGATGCCGAGCGTCGGGCGCCAGACGCGGCCGATCTCGTTCGGGTCCGGCCAGATGTGGACCAGCGGCAATTGCGGCTCCGGCGCGGTCGGGAAGGTGTAGGACTGGCTGACGCTGTCGGTCAGCCGCTCGCCGAGCGCGATCATCAGGTCCGAGCGCTTCATCTCGTCGAGCAGCTCGTTCGGCACCCGGATGCCCATATAGCCGCCATGGTTCGGGTGGTCGTAGTCGAAGAGCTGCGGCCGGCGGTGGGTCGGCACGACCGGCAGCACCCAGGTCTCGGCGAGGCGGACAAGGTCGCCGAACAGTGCCGGGTCGCGCACCGCGTCCGCCATCGCGCCGCCGCCGGCCAGCAGCAGCGGGCGCTCGGCCGCTTCGATCATGGCGATCAGCCGGTCGATATCCTCGGGCCGGGCGGCGGGTATCGGCCGCGGCCGCGGCGGGGCGAGCGCCGTGTCCGTCTCCTCGTCGAAAATGTCCTCCGGAAGGATGACCGCCACCGGCCCCGGCGTTCCGGACTCGGCGAGGTGGAAGGCGCGCGCCATCGCCTCCGAGGCCTGTTCCGGCTCGTTGACCTCAATCACGTCCTTGGAGATGTCGGAGAGCAGGCGGGAATAGTTCTGCTCCTGGAGGGCGAGGCGGCCCATGTCGCGCCGCTCGACCTGCCCGATCAGCATCACCAGCGGCGTCGCGTCGTGCCAGGCGGAGTGCATGGCGACCAGCCCGTTGGCGAGGCCGGGACCGCGGGAGACCATGGCCACGCCCGCGCGGTCGCGCATCCGCCCGTCGGCGGCGGCCATGAAGCCTGCGCCCGCCTCGTGCCGGCAGACCGCGACCTGGATCGAGTTGCGCTCGACCATGGTGCTGGTCAGGCCGATATAGCTCTCGCCGGGCACGCAATAGACGCGGTCCACATCGTGCGCCTCCAGGCTCTCCACCAGCAGGCGGGCGACGGTTCTGTTCTCCGGCATGGGCGTAAAGGTCCTTGTCTTCCGAGTGGCGCGCGACCCTAGCCGCCTTCGCCCGGCCTGCAAATGCGGCGGATTGCGGGGCGCCATGCCGAGGAGCGGCGTTTCAGGCTTCGGTGTCTTCCTGCCTTGCTTCAACCGACGCGCGCACCTGCTTCATCGGGAGGAACATGCGCGCCGGGTTGCTCGGGAAGGCCGCGAAGCCGAACCCTTCGTACCACGCCTTGCGCCGCACGAACGCGTCGTCGCCGCCGTCCGCGATGACATCGAGCAGGACTGCATGGCAGCCGGCCAGATCGGAAACCGCGCATGCCTTCTCGAAGACATGGTGCATGAGAATGCCCCCGAGCCCCCTGCCCTGCGCCGTCTTGTCCACTGCGACCTGTCCCAGGAACAACACCGGGATTTCCCCGTGGTCCGGCGCTTCGCGCGGCCGGCGCCTCATCTCGTCCGCGTTCATCATGCCGAGATTGATTGCATGGTAGCCGAGGATGTGTGCGCTTCCTTCCTCGACGACGACATAGACACGGGTCATGTCGCCCTTCTGCTGTTTCCTTGCAGTGAACCTCAGATAATTGTTCAAGCGACCGACGCCGCAGTCAAAAGCGGCGCGGTCATGCCGCGCCGCATCGAAGAGTTCTATCCGGAGCGCCGGTAGTTCAGTCGGCACGGGCCACGCGCGAACGGTAATTC
>MPNF01000278.1 GCA_002238885.1 Alphaproteobacteria bacterium bin95
CCCCGGCCACCTCGCCCGGCGTCTTCAGCGCCATCTGCAGGGACCCTTCGAGCTTGTCGGCGTCCATCGTCCTGCGGGCCTCCAGCAGCGGCTCCACGCGCGGGTCCGCGGTCCCGGGCGATGCGGCAAGCGCGACCCAGTAATCGCCGTCCTGCTCGACCATCCGCACCTCGACGACCAGCCCGTCGAAGGTCTCGAAGCGGCCGGCGACCAGGGGCTCCGAGAAGTCCACCTCGGCGGCCGGGCGCACATCGTCGAAGATCAGGAAGTCGAGCCAGCTCGTGAGCGGCGACAACTCGTGGTTCGCTTTCGCCTTGCGGCCTTCCGGCAGCGGCTCTTCCAGTTTCCAGTCTGTTTCCTCCGGCCCGGCCTTGGAAACCGTGACCGTCTCGCCGTCGGCGTGGGTCAGGCGCGTGCGCTGGATGCGGCGCTGCTCCACATTGCAGATATTGCGGTTCAGGAAGCGGGTCAGCAGTTGCACCGGCTGGAAGTCACCCTTGGCAAGCCAGGATTGCGCTTCTCCGCTCCTGCGCACGAACACGCCGCCGCCCGCTTCTTCAGGGCGCGCAAAACCGACCAGCAGGTCCGCCGCCGTCTCACCGCCGGCCTTCGCCACGATCCGGATGGACTGCGCGCCGGAATCGCCGAGGTCCTCCACCCGGATCTTCGGATAGAGCGCAGGCTTGCTCGTGCGCGGCTCGATCAGTTCGATGCGCGCCAGGTCGAAAAGCATCCCGCTCAGCATCTTGAAATCGGCGGGGTAGCCATCGCGCTGCGCTACGCCCCAGCGCCCGTCCTCGCGCCGCGCGGACACGGTGCCGTCGACCGTCGTCGAAACCTCAACGAAGTCGATGTCGTTCACGCGTTCCAGCAAGCCCGGATACAGCATGGTACCGGCAACGGGGTCGGCGCCGCGGACGCGCTCGTCCACCAGAACGGCAATGGCCGCGACAGCCGCGGCAACCGTCAGGACCAGCAGAAACAGGAAACTGCGGGGCTTCATGGGCGTCGCTAACCCCCTTGCGCCGTGCGCCGGCGGGCGCGCCGGGCATATGCGACCACCACAGCGAAGATGGCGACCAGCGCCGGGACGAGAGCGATGTTGACGAGTTCCAGCCGCGAGGTCAGCGCCTCGACATCGCGGCGCAGGCGGTGCTGGACATCGCGAAGTTCGCGGCGCAGGCGGATCACGTCGGCGCGCAGGGTCTTGAGCGAGCTGGTCTGGGCCGTTGTCATCACCACCTGCTCTTCCGACGAAGGATCCCTCTCGAGCCGGTTCAGCCGCTGCAGCGCCTCCTCCAGACGGTCGAGCAGTTCCTTTTCCTTTGCCCGGTGCTTGCTCTCCGCCTCGCGCCTGATGTCGTCCACCAGGGTGAAGGGGCGCTGGAAACTGCCGCGCGAACGCAGCGAGACGAGATCGTCCCGCCCGGTCATGTTTTCGACCGCATTCAGGAAGAAGGCCGCATTGTCGGCCACCGCCTGGCCGGTGCGCCCGCCGTCCAGCGCGCTCGCGACCATCCACATCGGGTCGGCGAGCATGTCGACATCGGCCACCGCGATGACATCCATCGGCGCAGCGGACCGCGCCAGATGAGCCGCCTTCAGGGCTTCCCACGCGGCCCTTGCCTCTTCGTCGACTTCCGGCTCTTCGCCCTCGGCCGCCTGCTCCCCGTCGTCCTTCGCCTTCGGCTCCGGCGGCCCGTCGGGGAAAGCGCTTTCGACTTCGCCCGAAAGCCTCGCGGCCAGAACCAGCGGTTCCTCGGCCGGCTTGAAGGCGTGGAGAACGGCGAGCGGATCGACGGGCCCCTGCAACAGCGACACCGGCACGGTGCCGCCGTCCTTCGAGGTGGTCACGAGCGGCGTCACCGAGGCGCCGGCGCTGTCCAGCAACCGGAAATGGCCCGGCGAGGCGATGTTCAGGAGCGAGAGATCCGCCGAGATCGAGTCCGCGCGCGAGATCCCCCTCCTGTCGATGCCGAGCCATAGCGGATAGTCCACCGCCATCAGCCTGGTTTGCGACCGGTCGGGCACCTGCACCCGGCGCGCGAGGCTGGAATCGCCCGCCAGCTCGCCCGCCGGCATCTCTATGCCCCATGCCTCGAACAACCGCCCGAGATTGGAGGCGAAACCGGCTGGCGGCCGCCCGCGGCGGGGATCCTGCACGTTTTGCGCCTCGCCCTCGGAGTGCGGGTCCACGAAGACGAGCAGCTTGCCGCCGCGCAGGACAAACTGGTCGAGCGCGTAGAGGGTTTCGTCGGTGAGGTGCTTGGGATGCACGAGCACGACGACATCGATACCCTCCGGCACCGATGTCGCCGTGCTGATGATCTGGCGCACGTCCACCGCAGCCAGCAGCAGGTTGTAGATCGTCCAGGCGTCGTTCTGGCCGCGGCCGGACTGGGACATCGGCGATCCTGCAATCGGCAGGCCGGTAATCAGCCCGACGGCAGGCCGCTCCGGATTGGCCAAGCTGTGGACGATGCGCGCGATGTCGTATTCGAGGTCGCGCTCGCGGGCCTCGTCGAAGAACGGGATCAGTTCGACATCGTCCGTCGAGTTGGTGCCGGCGAGGCCGAAAAAGACGCGCTCCCCGGTGCGGTCCACGGGAAGGCCCTGGAGGCCGAAGGCATCGGCCCGGTCCTCGGCGTCGGTGAACGGCTCGGGATCGAAGACCTGCAGTTCGATCTTGCCGTCGGAAATGGCGGCGAACTCCTCTAGCAGGTCACGCACATGGCGCGCATAGACGCCCACCTGCGGGATTTCCCGCGCGATCCGGCTGGAGAAGTAGAAGCGGAGCACGATCGGCTCGTCGATGCTGCTCGCCACCCGCTTCGAATCCTCCGCAAGCGTGAAGGCGCCCTCTTCGGTCAGGTCGAGGCGCGCATGGCGCAACAGCCGGTCCGTCAGGGTGACCCCCGCCAGGAACAATATCGCCAGCAGGACCAGCGCCAGCCTGGCGAACAGGCCGCGTTGCCGGGAACGCTCCATCGCTGCCATCGCCTCAGTCCGCCTTCTTCAGATCGACCGTTATGGCGGCCGCGGCCAGCCAGATGCCGATTGCGAGCGCGTAATAGACGAGGTCCCTGAGGTCGATCACGCCCTTGACGATATTGTTGAAGTGGCTGAGCAGGCTGAATGAGGCGAGCGTTTCCAGAAGTTCCGCCGGAACCGCGTCTCCCAGGACAGACTGCACGACTCCGGCGCCCAGCACATTGAACAGGAAACACACGGTCACGGTCAGCACGAAGGCGATCACCTGGTTCCGGGTGAGCGCGGAGAGGCACGAACCGATGGCGAGATAGGCGCCGGCCATCAGGAAGGAGCCGATATAGCTGGCCGCGACGACCCCGTTGTCCGGCTCCCCCAGATAGTTGACCGTGAGCCAGATCGGGAAGGTCAACGCCAGCGCCAGCCCCGCGAACATCCACGCCGCCAGGAACTTTCCGACCACGGCCGCAGCGGTCGAGACCGGCAGGGTCAGGAACAGCTCGATCGTGCCGGTCTTGCGCTCCTCGGACCACAGCCGCATCGAAATCGCCGGCATGAAGAAGAGGTAGAGCCAGGGGTGCCACTGGAAGAATGACAGCAGGTCCGCCCGACCGCGCTCGAAGAAGGCGCCGACATAGAAGGTCAGCGCCGCCGCCAGCGCCAGGAAGAGGACAATGAACACATAGGCGACCGGCGTGATGAAATAGCCGGCGAACTCCCGCCGGAAGACATGGGCGACGCTAGACATGGTCAGGCGCCTCCCCTTCGGGCTGCGTCATGCGCCGGAAGACGTCGTCAAGCGCCCCGGTCTCCGTCCGGAGGTCGTTCACCTCCCAGCCGTGCGCCTGAACCAGCAGCCCGACATCCCCAAGGATGGGCCCGCCGTCGCGGGAGAGCGCCGTAAGGCGCACGGCGTCGGGATCCGCCTGCCTGCGTTCTACCGCCTCCACCCGGTCCAGACCCTCGAGCGAGGCGGCGGCGGCATCGGCGAACCGGGCGCCGAGCGTCAGCGAAACGGCGTTGTGCAGCGGCGACCAGGCGGCGAGGTCCGCGGGCGCGGCATCCGCCAGCAGCCGGCCCCCGGCGATGATTGCCGCCCTGGTGCAGACGGCATCGACCTCCTCGAGGATGTGGGTCGAGATCACGATGGCCTTGGAGGGGCGGATTTCGCGGATGAGCGCGCGCATTTCGTGTTTCTGGTTGGGGTCCAGCCCGTCGGTCGGCTCGTCCAGGATCAGCACCGGCGGGTCGTGCAGCAGCGCCTGGGCGAGGCCGACACGGCGCTTGAAGCCCTTGGAAAGCGTATCGATGGGCTGGGCCAGCACCTCGGCGAGGGCGGTGCGCTCGACCGCCAGCCCGATGGCGGCGCGGCCCCGCCGGCCCGAGAGGCCCCGCATGGCGGCCACGAAGGCGAGAAAGGCGCCGGCGGTCATGTCGCCGTACAGCGGCGCGCCTTCCGGCAGGTAGCCCAGATTGCGCTTGGCCGGAATCGGGTATTCAGTCACGTCGTGGCCGCAAATTGCCGCGCGGCCCTCGGTCGGCGCAAGGAACCCCGCGATCATCTTCATCGTCGTGGACTTGCCCGCGCCGTTGGGTCCGAGAAAGCCGAGCACTTCGCCCGCGCCCACCTCGAGGTCCACGCGGTCCACGGCCACATGCGCATCGAAGCGTTTTGTCAGACCCTGTGCGGCAACCAGCGCCAACATTCCATTCCCAATCCCGGCGGCCTCTCAGCGGGCCGCTCCGGCCGGCGCGGGAGATACCCAACCGCACCGCGACGCGCCACTTAACTATTGGTAAGGTTCCGCCCCCCAAGACCGGATCCTCATGCCATGTCCGACGAACTTTACCGACTGACGGCCCGCGAAACGATCACGAGGCTCAGGGCCGGCGAAATCACGCCGCTCGACGCCATCGACGCCGCGCTGGCGCGTA
>MPNF01000279.1 GCA_002238885.1 Alphaproteobacteria bacterium bin95
TGACGCAGCCCAACACGCGGCCAAACCGGTCGATGCCCTCCACGGTCACTTCGACATGCCGACCGCCCACCGCCCGGATGAGCGCGCGCTTGACGCGCTTGCCATGCTTGAACCAGGTGCCGTCGCGGCGCTTGGCCCACTGGTCCAGTTCCGGCGCATCGAGGCCGGCGAAACGGACCCGATAGCCGGAGACCTGCAGACCGTCACCGTCCGTCACCCATGCCTTGCCGGCAATGACGCTGCCGGCTTCCGGCGCCGGCAGGCGCCGGCCGCCTTGCGCGTGGCGCCGGCGGGGCGCCCACCGCCGAGGCCGCTTCCTGAGAAGCAGGAAGGCGGCTGCGAGGACAAGGACCGCAACGAATTCCATGACCCGGCCCGCTTAGCATGTTTACGGCATGCGGGCATCCGCTCGGCCGGTGCGTCCGTCTCGCCCCGAGAAGCTTGACGCGGGAGAATACTTGGCAAGATGGGAATGGAGGAAAGGCGGCTTCCCGGAGCCGCCTTTTCGAATCCGGAAGGCGGGGGCGAGAGGGATATTCCCCAAAAGGAACAGGAAACATGCACCCGACGCAGGGGGCCTCATGACATCGCATGACATTTCATGACACATCGCTGGAATGGGCCCTTTTGGGACCGTCAGGCGGCGGCCCGGCTTGCGCGTCCGGAGGAAGCGGCTATACCTCTCGGCAGCCCGGAACGGGCGGCCGAGAGGCGGTATCGAAAGCGATGACGAAAGACAGCACTGCGGCGCTGGAGGCGGCGGCGGGGGAACGCATCCTCGTTCTCGACGGCGCGATGGGGACCATGATCCAGCAGCTCAGCCTGGACGAGGCCGACTTCCGCGGCGCGCGCTTCGCCGACTGGGACCGGGACCTCAAGGGCAATAACGACCTGCTGAATCTGACGCTGCCGGACGCTGTGGGCGATATCCACGACGACTTCCTGGACGCCGGCGCAGACATCCTCGAGACCAACAGCTTCAACGCCACCCGGATCGCGCTGGCCGACTACGGCATGGAAGCTTTCGCCCGGGAGATCAACGAGACTGCGGCCCGGATCGCCCGCACCGTCGTGGATCGCCGCCGGGACGGCCGGCCGCGCTGGGTTGCTGGCGCCATCGGACCGACCAACCGCACCGCCTCGATTTCCCCCGATGTCGAGGACCCGGCGGCGCGCAATGTCGATTTCGACACGCTCGGCGCCGCCTACCGGGAGGCCGCCGAAGGCCTGATCGACGGCGGGGCGGACCTGCTGATCGTTGAGACGGTGTTCGACACACTCAACGCCAAGGCGGCGCTCCACGCCATCGAGGAAGTGTTCGAGGCGCGCGCCCGGCGCCTGCCGGTCATCGTGTCCGGCACGGTGGTGGACCTGTCCGGACGCACGCTGTCCGGCCAGACGCCGGAGGCCTTCTGGTATTCGGTGCGCCATGCCGCGCCCTTCGCGGTCGGCCTCAATTGTGCGCTCGGGGCGGAGCAGATGCGCGGCTTTCTCGCCGACATGGCGCGCTCGGCGGATACGCTGATTTCCGCCTATCCCAATGCCGGCCTGCCCAACGCCTTCGGCGGATATGACGAGACGCCGGAAACGACAGCGTCCCATCTGGGCGCCTGGGCGCGGGACGGGCTGGTAAACCTTGTCGGCGGTTGCTGCGGCACCACGCCCGCGCATATCGAAGCCGTTGCGGAGGCGGTGGCGGGCGTGGCCCCGCGCAAGCCGCCCCGATTGGAGCGGCGCATGCGGCTCGCCGGGCTCGAACCCTTCGTCGCCGCCGCATGAGCGAAGAGTTCGCGCGCGCAAGCGCCCGCTTCATCAATATCGGGGAGCGCACCAATGTCACCGGCTCGGCGGTGTTCCGCCGGCTGATCGAAGCGGACGACTACGAGGCCGCGCTCGACGTGGCCCGCCGGCAGGTCGAGAACGGTGCGCAGGTCATCGACGTCAACATGGACGAGGGCATGCTCGACAGCGAGCGCGCCATGACCGTGTTCCTCAACATGATCGCGGGCGAGCCGGATATCGCGCGCGTGCCGATCATGATCGACTCCTCCAAATGGTCGGTGATCGAGGCCGGGCTGAAATGCGTTCAGGGCAAGGCCATCGTGAACTCGATCAGCCTGAAGGAGGGCGAGGAGCCGTTCCTCGACCAGGCGCGGCGCATCCGCCGCTACGGGGCCGCGACCGTGGTCATGGCGTTCGACGAGGACGGCCAGGCGGACACGGCGGAGCGGAAATTCGAAATCTGCGAGCGCAGCTACCGCCTGCTGGTGGATGAGGCGGGTTTCCCGCCCGAGGACATCGTCTTCGATCCCAATATCTTCGCCGTGGCGACCGGCATAGAGGAGCATGACAACTACGCCGTCGCCTTCTTCGAGGCGACCCGGCGGATCAAGGCGGGCCTGCCTCACGCCAAGGTCTCGGGCGGGCTCTCCAATGTCTCGTTCGCTTTCCGCGGCAACGACACCGTGCGCGAGGCCATGCACGCTGCGTTCCTCTACCACGCGATCCCTGCGGGGCTCGACATGGCGATCGTCAATGCCGGGCGGCTGCCGGTCTATGAGGACATTCCGGAGCAGTTGCGCGAGGCGGTCGAGGACGTGCTGCTCAACCGGCGCGCGGACGCGACCGAGCGTCTGGTCGAACTGGCAGAGAGCTTCCGGGGCCGGTCTAAGGAGATCGCCGCCGACCTCTCCTGGCGCGACCGGCCGGTCGATGAACGCCTGTCGCACGCGCTGACGCAGGGCATCGCCGAGTGGATCGAGGAGGATACCGAGGAGGCCCGGCTCGCGCTGGGACGGCCGCTTTCGGTGATCGAGGGGCCGCTCATGGCGGGCATGAACCATGTCGGCGACCTGTTCGCAGAGGGCAAGATGTTCCTGCCGCAGGTCGTCAAGAGCGCGCGGGTGATGAAACGCGCCGTTGCCTGGCTCACCCCGTTCCTGGAGGCCGAGAAGGCCGGCGCGGAGCCCTCATCCGCCGGCAAAGTGCTGCTCGCCACCGTCAAGGGCGATGTCCACGACATCGGCAAGAACATCGTCGGCGTCGTGCTCCAGTGCAACAACTACGAGATCGTCGATCTCGGCGTGATGACGCCCGCCGCCCGCATCCTGGAGACGGCGAAGACCGAGGGCGTGGACATCATCGGGCTCTCCGGCCTGATTACGCCGAGCCTCGACGAGATGTGCTTTGTCGCTGCCGAGATGGCGCGCGAGGGCTTCGAGCTGCCACTGCTGATCGGCGGGGCGACGACCAGCAGGGCGCACACGGCCGTGCGCATCGCGCCCAATTACGACGGGCCGCTGGTACATGTGACGGACGCCTCCCGCGCCGTCGGGGTGGTCGGCACGCTGATGTCGCCCGACCGCCGTGCAGACTTTGCCGGTGAAATCCGCGCCGACTACGACCGCCTGCGCGAATCGCACGGGAAGTCCGGCGGACGGCGCCCGCGCGCCACGCTGAAGGAAGCGCGCACCAACCGCATGGAAACCGACTGGAGCGCCCACGCGCCACCGGTTCCCGCCGCGATGGGCCTTCACGTGTTCGACGATTGGGACCTGGCGGAGCTTGCACGCTACATCGACTGGCAGCCCTTTTTCGCCGCCTGGGAACTGGCGGGGCGCTTCCCGGATATCCTCGACGATTCAAGAGTCGGTGAGGCCGCGCGCAGCCTCCATGCCGACGCGCAGGCGATGCTAGAGCGGCTGGTCGGCGAGGGCTGGACCCGGCCGCGCGCGGTTGCCGGCTTCTGGCCTGCGAACCGCGACGGCGACGACGATATTGCCGTGTTCGCCGACGAGGGCCGCACGCTGCGTCTCGCGACCTTCCATACCCTGCGCCAGCAGATGCAGCGCACCCGCCGGGACCGGCACAATCTCGCGCTGGCGGATTTGGTGGCGCCCCCCGAAACGCCCGACTATATCGGTGCATTCGCAGTGACCGCCGGCGACGGCATCGAAGCCCGCGCGCGCGCCTTCGAAGCAGAGCGCGACGACTACAGCGCCATCATGGCGAAGGCGCTCGGCGACCGGCTGGCAGAAGCTTTTGCCGAATGCCTGCATGAGCGCGTGCGCCGCGAACTCTGGGGATATGCGCCGGAGGAGCGGCTGTCGAGCGAGGATCTGGTTGCCGAGGCCTATCGCGGCATCCGCCCCGCGCCCGGCTATCCCGCTTGCCCGGACCACACGGAGAAGCGCACCTTGTTCCGACTGCTGGAGGCGGAACGGAACGCCGGCATGGCTCTCACCGAGAGCTGCGCCATGACGCCCGCGGCTTCGGTCTCCGGCCTCTATTTTTCACATGCGCAGGCGAGATATTTCGGCGTCGGACGGATCGACCGCGACCAGGTCGAGGACTACGCCCGGCGCAAGGGCATGGCGCTCGCCGAAGCCGAACGCTGGCTCGCCCCAAACCTCGCCTACGAGCCGTCGTGAAGGGGCGGCCGGCTGCCGCCCGTCGGTGCGGGAAACGCATGTTCCGGCCGATAGTTGGCGAAGCTCGACAACATTTGAGCATCGCACTCCTGCTGCCAGCGCGAGCCGGGCAGGACGGCGGAGACGCAGCGATACTTCTCGCGGAACGCTGCGGTGCGCTCCGTGCTTTCGATGGCGATGGCGACAAGGCCGGCGATGCGGCCGGCGGCTTCTTCATGCCGATCCTCCACCCGTTCCTGACCGGCCGGCTGGCGCGCTGGCGATTGGTCGAGCGCTGGCTGGAGGAGATCATGGCGAGCCGTGCGGTCTGGGTCGCCCGGCTGGAGGATATTGCTGACCACCTGGACGCCCTTTCCGCCCAAGGGCATGACATCCGCACCGAACGGCTCCCCTATTATCGAGGACCGCAGACATGAGCCTGACAGACACCGACCGCCGGATGCTGCGTATCGCCTACGAGGA
>MPNF01000280.1 GCA_002238885.1 Alphaproteobacteria bacterium bin95
TTGCTCCGCCGTATCGGCATTGAACCGGACCGGATAGCGCCGATGGAGATCGACGAAACGCCGCGCCCCGGAGAGTTGCCGCGAGACCTTGCCGCGCGGCTTGCCGGAGAGAAATGCGCAGAAGCGTCGAATCGCTTCCCGGACAGCTATGTGCTCGCTGCAGACACCGTGGTTGCATGCGGGCGCCGGGTGCTCGGCAAGGCGCAGGATGTCGAGGAGGCGCGCCGCTTTCTCACGATGCTTTCCGGTCGCCGCCACCGCGTATGGGGGGGAATCGCCGTCCGGGCCCCGGACGGCCGCCGGGCAGACCGGACGGTGGTGACGCGTGTGGCGTTCAAACGGCTGGAGACGCGCGAGATCGAAAGCTATCTCGACTGCAGCGAATGGCGGGACAAGGCCGGCGCCTACGGTATCCAGGGCCGTGCAGGCGGCTTCGTCAAGGCGATTACCGGCTCCTACCCGAATGTCGTGGGCCTTGCCCTTTACGAAGCGCGGTCGCTGCTTGCCGGCCTCGGTTATCCCGTACCGTGAACCGGGCACTATTGACGGAAGCGCCCTGGGGCCGAACGGCCGCATTGCTGGCGGGCGGCGCGGCGGTGGAATTGCGCCTGGAGCGTCCGGCCGACGAAATGGGTTCTATCTGGCGCGGTCGCGTGCTGCGCGTGGAACCGGGACTCGGTGCGTTCGTCGATCTGGGAGACGGCGGCACCGGCCTGCTCGGCGGAAGCAAGCCACCGCACGAAGGCTCCTCGCTTCTGGTTCAGGCGACCCGGCCCTCGGTCGGCGGCAAAGGGCCTGCTCTCGGCAGGGCTCCGAGGCTCGCCGGCCGCTACCTGGTCTTTACGCCCCGGAATCCCGGTGTCGTCGCATCCAAGCGGCTTCCTGACGATGGAACCCGCACCCGTCTGCAAGGCCACGCGCGCCGGCTTGTCGGGCCAGGCGAGGGAGCGGTCGTACGTGCCGCGGCCGCAGCGGTGGCGGATACAGCCTTTGCAAGGGAACTGGACGTGCTTCGGGCGCGTTGGCAACGCATCGAAGCGGCCTCGGATGAGGCGCCCGCCCTCTTGTGGAGGGAAGGCGACCCTCTCCGGGCTTTCCTGCGGGATCGCCTTGCTCCCGGCGGCACGGTGCTTGCGGACCGCAGGCTGCGCTCTTACGCGGAACGCCTGGGTTTGCCGGACATACGGATCGAATTGCTGGACGAGCCAGGCTGGCAGGCTTTCGACCTCGAAGACGCAATCCAGAGGGCGCTGGAACCGGTGGTGGCGCTCGCCAGCGGCGGAAGCATCTCCGTCGAAGAGACGCGGGCTGCGGTTGTAATCGACGTGGACGGCGGCGGACGGAAAGACGCGCTGGCGCTAAACCTGGAGGCTGCGGAAACGGTTGCGCGGGAGATCCAGCTGCGAGGGCTCGGCGGCCTTGTACTGATCGATTTTGTCGATCTCGACCGGGCGGTCGAGCGGCGAAGGGTCGAGCGCCGCCTGGCGGACGGGTTCGCGGGCGATCCCGCCGCGCGGCGGCAATTGCCGTTCTCGCCGCTCGGGGTGATAGAGATGACCCGCCAGCGTCTCGGAGTCCCGCTTGCCGAGCAGTGGGCCCTGCGCCGGAGGTAGCTTTGGCCAAAGAGCCCGTTAAACTTCGTCCTTTCGGTTCCTGCCCAATCTGCGGGCGGCCTGCCGTCGAGGCGGTGCGCCCCTTCTGCTCCCCCAATTGCCGCCACCTGGACCTCGGCCGCTGGTTGACGGAAGGCTATGTCATCCAGGAAGGCGGTGCGCTTGGAGAAGCGCCGGCGGCGGACCCTTTCGCCGACGAGGACAGATGACTGCCCCCGGCCGACGGACGCAGATGCCGCAAAATCGCGCAAAGCACGACGTTTGCGGCCTTCTTTCGTCGCTTGTCCTGGTTTAGAAAGCGCTTCTCATGAGCACCCCTCCTATCGGCCACAATGCGGCGATCGCCGCGCTGCGCGATGTATTCGGCGACCGGCTTTCCACTTCCGATGCGGTTCGGGAGCAGCACGGCCGAGGCGAAGACTATTTCCCGCTCGCACCGCCCGACGCTGTCGCTTTTGCGTTGACGACAGAGGAGGTGAGCGCTGCTCACCGGATCTGCGCCGAGTTCGGCCTGCCGATCGTTCCTTTCGGAACGGGCACATCGCTCGAAGGGCATGTCAGCGCTGTTGAAGGCGGTCTTTCCATAGATCTGAGCCGCATGAACGAGGTGCTGGAGGTCAATGGAGAAGACAGCGACTGTAGGGTGCAGGCAGGCGTTACCCGTAAGCAACTGAACGAGTATCTGCGAGACACCGGGTTGTTTTTCCCCATCGATCCCGGCGCCGACGCATCGCTTGGCGGGATGGCAGCGACCGGTGCTTCGGGCACGAATGCCGTGCGTTACGGCACGATGAGCGAGAATGTGCTCGGGCTGACCGTAGTCATGCACGACGGCGAGATCGTCGAAACCGGCGGCCGGGCGCGCAAATCGTCGGCTGGCTACGACCTGACGCGATTGTTCGTCGGGTCCGAAGGGACGCTTTGCACCATTACCGAAGTACGCCTCAAACTTTACGGCATCCCGGAGAGTATCGCGTCGGCCGTCTGCCAGTTTTCGAGCCTGGAGGCAGCCGTCGACACCGTAACGCTCACCATGCAGTCGGGCGTTCCGGTGGCGCGTATCGAGTTGCTGGACGACACGCAGATGGACGCCTGCATCCGTTACTCCGACCTGGAGGATTTCGAGGTCAGGCCGACCCTGTTCTTTGAGTTCCACGGTTCCCCTGCCGGAACAGCGGAGCAGGCGGAGACAGTCCAGGACATCGCCGCCGAACTCGGAGGCAGCGCCTTCCGCTGGACGCAAAGCCAGGAAGAGCGCAACAAGCTCTGGCAGGCCCGGCACGATGTCTATTATGCCTGCATGGCACTCAGGCCGGGCTGCCGGGCCTGGTCCACCGATGTTTGCGTGCCGATCTCCAGACTGGCCGAGTGCCTGATAGAGACGCGCCGCGATGTGGACGAGACCGGTCTCGTCGCGCCCATTGTGGGTCATGTTGGCGATGGCAATTTCCACTGCGGCATCGTCATAGACCCCGACGACCCGGAGGAAATGGCGACCGCTCAGGCCTTCAACAAGCGCCTTGTTGCACGGGCGCTGGCGATGGGCGGCACCTGCACCGGCGAGCACGGCGTCGGCCAGGGAAAAATCGATTCTGTCGAGGCGGAACGAGGCGAGGCCGTGGATGTGATGCGCGCGCTCAAACTCGCTCTCGACCCGGCAAACAGGATGAACCCCGGCAAGGTGATACGGCTATGACACAGCTCGCCCATGCCGAAATGCGGGAAGACCTCGCCTGCGCGCTTCGCTGGGCGGTACGGCTGAACCTGCATGAAGGCGTCGACAACCACTTCTCTGCGGTCGTGCCGGGCGAAGACGGCGAAATGCGTGGCGACCGTTTCCTCATCAATCCCTACGGTGTGCACTGGTCGGAGATGACCGCATCGGCGCTCTGCCTTTGCAACGAGGAAGGCGAAGTGCTGGAGGGCGGGGACAAGGTCGAGAACACGGCCTTCTATATTCACAGCCGCATCCATGTGAATGTGCCGTCCGCGAAGGTCGTGCTGCACACTCACCAGCCCTACTCGACGGCGATTACCCTGCTGGAAGGCGGAAGGCTGGAGATGTGCGAGCAGAACGCGCTGATGTTCGACGACCGTATCGCCTATGACGACGACTATGACGGCTTGGCGCTAGACAATGACGAAGGCGACCGGCTGGCCAGCGCCATGGGCAACCGGTCCATCGCCTTCCTCGCCAGCCACGGCATCGTGGTTTCCGGCGAGACGGTCGGCGAAGCGTTCACCGACCTCTTCTATTTGGAACGCGCTGCCCAGTTCCAGACGATCGCAAGGGCGACCGGCGGAAAGCTGCGGAAGATTTCGGACACAGTGCGGGATTCGGTGCGCCAGCAGTTCGCCGAGGAACGACCGAAGCTCGCCGAACGGCATTTCGCTGCCCTGAAGCGCATCCTGGATCGCGAAGAGCCGGAATACCGGCTGTGAGGTCCGGGCAATGAGGATCGAACGCGTCGGCGAGACCATCGACATGCTGGGCGAGGGACCGCTTTGGGACGTAGCCGAGCAAGCGTTTTACTGGGTAGACAGCCGCGGCTGCACGATCCATCGGCTCGATTGGACCACCGGCGAACGCCGCGACTGGGACGTACCGGCGATGATCGGCTCCATGGCGCTGCGCGAGGCCGGCGGCGCGGTCCTTGCGCTCCAGACCGGCATCCACACCTTCGATTTCGAGACCGGCGAGGCAACGCCCATCGCCGACCCGGAGGCGGACGATCCTTCCACGCGCTTCAACGACGGCAAGGTGGATCGGCAGGGCCGTTTCCTGACCGGCACCATGGCAACGCGGATCGGCGAAGAGCCGCGCGGCTCCATCTATCGTCTCGACACGGACCTCTCGCTGCACCGGCTGAAGGGCGGTGTCATCGTGGCGAACGGCCCCTGTTTCAGCCCGGACGGCGAAACCTTCTACTTCGCCGACACGCGCCGGAACGCGATCTTCGCTTACGACTACGACACGGCGACCGGCGATATCGGGCCTGAGCGCGTTGCCGTGGATACGACGCCCTATGACAGCGGCCCGGACGGCGGCACAGTAGACAGCGAAGGCTACCTTTGGAGCGCGCTCGTCCACGCAAGCCAGATTGCCCGTTTTGCGCCCGACGGGGCTCTGGACCGGCTGATCGACATGCCTTGCACGCGCCCGGCAAGCGTCATGTTCGGCGGTCCGGACCTCGACATCGTCTTCGTGCCGTCGATCCGGGACTCCGGCAATGTGCGCGGCGACAAGGAAATCGACGGCGCCCTGTTCGCGGTCCACG
>MPNF01000281.1 GCA_002238885.1 Alphaproteobacteria bacterium bin95
ATGCCTTCGTCAACCGCTTCCGTGCCGTGATAGTGGTATTGGTCGAACCGGTTGAGCAGGCCCAGGGGAATAGGGTCGTCGTCCCCGATGCCGGCATCGCGAAGCTGGGCATACACGCGGTCCACCCGCGAGTAGAGCTTCATCGTCTTGATGTCTCGGTCAGTCATGGTGCGGGCGGGCCGCTTCCTGTGCGCCGACCCGGCCTACGCTGCCCGGCCGGTCTTGCGGAAGGCCCTGCCGCCGCTTTCCGGCTGGTCGGAGCGGAAGATGAGGTCGTCCACGGGTTCGCCTGCATCGTAGCGGGCGACGAGCTCGTCCGGGTCGAAGGGCTGGCCGACGGGATCGCGCGCGAAGGTCTCGCTGCGCATGAACTCGCCGGCTGCGGCAAGGTCCATCGCGTCGATCTGGAACTCCAGCCCGTTGCCGTCCGGGTCGCGGTAATACATGGAGAGCGTGAGCCCGTGGCGGATCGGCCGGTAGGGCAGGATGTCCATGGCCTTCAACCGCGTGTAGGTGTGGAGGAGCTCGCCCAGATCCTTCCAGGTGTAGGCGACGTGGTTGACGCCCGCCTCGCCGGGCTGCCGCTCCACGGCGCCTTCGGCCGCCGGCCCCAGATCGATGAAGGCGAAGCGGTGGTGCTCGTCATCGTAGGTGAGGAAGGCGAGCCGGTCGTCCCGGTGCTGGATTCGCGCCTCGAAGACGCGAGCATACCAGTCGATCATCTCCTCGAAGCGATGGGTGTTGTAGACGATGTGGGCGAATTTGCTGGGTGCGACCATCTCTGCCTCCCCGGATGCGCTGGCGTTCGCGGCTGCCCGTCAGACCCTGACCGGCGGTTCGGTCTCGCTCGCCGCCAGCATTTCAGCGTCCGTCATGGCCAGGATCTTCTCATACCGGCCGGGCGGGTAATTGTTCATGTGCGGACCCGGCGCGTCGAGTCCCGGCTGCGGCACCGCGCCGGCGCTGTCCTCGAAGTCGGACGAGGTCTTGTAGCGCGCAAGTTCCTCGCTGCCGATGCCGGCGAGCGCCACGACTTCCGGATCGATCCACGCTTCGGCATTTATCGGCCCGTTGGAATAGGACAGTTCCAGAGCGAGGTTTTCCGGGCCCGCGAAGTAGATCGACTTGCAGAAGCCGTGGTCCTTCGGCCCGATCACCGGCACGCCCTTCGCGCGCAGCCGGTCCTTCATCGCCATCAGCTCCTCCTCGCCCCCAACGCGGAAGGCGACATGCTGCATGGCGCCCCCCACGCAATTGGCGCCGGCATTGCCGGCATGGGTCCGGCCGATTTCGGCCGGGATATCCTTGATGGCGTCGTTTTGCACCAGAGCGATGGAGCTCTCGTCATTCAGGCGCAGGAAGCCGTGGAAGGTGTTCTCGACCCCGTGCATCCAGTAGAGCGCGACCAGTTCCATACCGAGCTTGTCGGTGAAGAACTCGATCTGGGTCTTGATGTCGGCAGTGGTGATAGCGAGGTGGTGCAGGCCGTCGATCTTGTTCATGGCGCATCTCCCTGCTTCGGTTGGCCTCGCCGGATGCGGCTCTCAGCCCGTACGGGGCGGCCGGTCCGCCGCTGCCGCTTCCAGATCGAACGCATCGTAGCGGTAAAGCCAGTCCAATGTCCCGCCGCGCGCGCCGGCGATGGTGCGATTGCGCTCGGCGGCGGCTTCTCCGCGCATGTGGAAGACCTCGGCGTTCCGGCGGGAGTCCTGCTGGACGCGCGCGGTCCGGTCGCGGCGCAGGTCCTCGTAGCGCTTCAGGCACGCCGGGACATCGTCCCCCGCGGCAAGGCATTCCGCCAGCACGGCGCCGTCTTCGATCGCCATGGCGGCGCCCTGGGCCATGAATGGCAGGGTCGCGTGGCAGGCATCGCCGAGCAGCGTCACCCGGCCCTTGCCCCATCGTGGCATGGGCGGCCGGTCGAACAAGGCCCATTTGTAGCAGGCGTCCGGGTCCATGGCGTCGATGAGCCGCTGCACGCCCTCGTGCCAGCCGGCGAAGTCGCGCCTGAGTTCGGCATGGTCGCCGCGCTCGATCCAGGATTCGCGCTCCCAGCCTTCCTTCTCGACCACGCAGACGCAGTTCACAGCCTCGCCCCGGCGGACATAGTAGTGGACGACATGGCCGCCGGGACCCAGCCAATTGGAGGAGACCGGACGCACGAAGCCCACCGGCAGACGCGCCGCCGGCACCAGGCTGCGCCAGGCGACCGTGCCGGTGAAGGTCGGCGCTTCCGGGCCGAACAGGAAGGACCGGACCGCCGAGTGGATGCCGTCCGCGCCGATCAGCGCTGCGCCCCGGAAACGCTTGCCGCCCGCGGACAGCGAAACGCCGCCGCCGGTTTGCTCGATGCTGCCGACCTCCGCATCGGTATGCAGCGAGATCAGCGGCTCGGCGGCGGCGGCCACCGCCAGCGCGCCGATCAGGTCGGCCCGGTGGATGTGGTAGTAGGGAAAGCCGTAGCGGCGGCACAGCCCTTGGCCCAGTTCGTTCTCGAAGATGGTATCGCCGCTCGACCAGTCCCGCATCTGGCCCGCGACCGGCAGGAACGCGACCGCCTCCAGGGCTTCCGCCAGACCGAGTCGGTGCAGGACCCGCGTGCAATTCGGGCTGAGCTGGATGCCGGCGCCGATCTCGCCGAACTCCGGCGCCTGCTCGAAGACGTGGACCTCGAAGCCCTTTGCGGCCAGGCAGAGCGCCGCCGCCAGCCCGCCGATGCCCCCGCCGGCGATCAGGATGTCACCGCCAGCTATCGTCCGCGCTCCCGTTCCCCGGCAGAGGACGGCCGCGAGAGCGTGCGCGCCACCGCATCGGCCCAGCGCGCCCGCGCCGGCGCGGGGTCGCCCCGGGGCTCGAATCGCCGGCCGGAGGGATGTGGGGCCTCGCGCGGGTCGGAGAAGACGCCCGCACCCAGGCCCGCCAGCACGGCCGCGCCCCACGCCGTCGTCTCGGTGACGGCAGGGCGCTCTACCGCGAGGCCGGCAATATCGGAGAGCCTCTGGGCGAACCAGTCATTGCCGCTCATCGCGCCGTCTATGCGCAGCAGAGCGGGTGCGAGCCCATCGGCGGATGCGGCATCCAGCAGGTCGGCGGTCTGGTGCGCGGCAGCTTCGAGCGCGGCCCGGGCAAGCTCAGCCGGTCCCGTGTCGCGCGTCAGGCCGAAGAGCGCGCCGCGCGCCTCGGCATCCCACCAGGGCGCACCCAGGCCGACAAAGGCCGGCACCATGATGACGCCGCTTTCGCCTACGCCCTGCGCCAGCGCCTCCGTTTCCGCCGCGTTGGCGATGACGCCCAGCCCGTCGCGCAGCCATTGCACCGCCGCCCCGGCGACAAACACCGCGCCTTCGAGCGCATAGGTCGTCCGGTCGCCGAGCCTGAGCGCGATGGTGGTGAGCAGGCGGTGGCGGGAGGCAGCGGGCTCCTCGCCGGTATGCGCCAGCAGGAAGCAGCCTGTGCCGTAGGTGCTCTTGATGTCGCCCGCCTCCAGGCAGCCCTGGCCCAGGGTCGCCGCCTGCTGGTCGCCCGCCATGCCGGCAATCGGCACGGGCGCACCCAGAATGTCCGTTGTGCCGAAGCCGTCGGCATTGCCGCGCACCTCAGGCAATACGGACTCGGGGATGCGGAAGAGTTCAAGCAGTTCCGAGCTCCAGGCACCTTTGCGGATGTCGAAGAGATTGGTGCGCGAGGCATTGGTGGCGTCGGTGGCGTGAATGCGGCCGCCGGTCAGACGCCAGGCGAGGAAGCTGTCCACCGTGCCGAAGGCGAGGTCGCTGCGCTCGCGCCCGCCGGGCAGAGCGTCCAGCAGCCAGGCCAGCTTTGTCGCCGAGAAATAGGGATCGATCAGGAGGCCGCTAAGCCCGGTGACGAACGGCTCCAGCCCCTCGGCGCGGAGCCGGTCGCATTCGGGCGCCGTGCGCCGGTCCTGCCAGACAATGGCGTTATGGAGGCAGGCGCCGCTTTCCCGGTCCCAGAGCAGCACGGTCTCGCGCTGGTTGGCGATGCCGATGGCGGCGGGCAGGTCGCCGCCGGCTGCCTCGCGCAGCACGGCCACGCTGGCCGACCAGATTTCCTCCGGGTCGTGCTCCACCCAACCGTCGGCCGGGTAGATCTGGCGGAGTTCGCGCTGGGCGACCCTGAGTGGCGTGCCGGAGGCATCGAACAGAATTGCGCGGGTGGAGGTCGTGCCCTGGTCGAGTGCGAGGAGAAGCGGGGCGGAAGCCATGGCGGCTATGCTAAGGAAGCCGGACCGCGTTTCGCAACCGCAGGAAAGGCCGCAGCCCATGCCGCGTTTCGCCGCCAACCTCTCGATGCTGTTCACCGAGCATGAGTTCCTCGACCGCTTCGATGCCGCCGCCAGGGTGGGCTTCGAGGCGGTCGAGTTCCTGTTCCCCTACGACTTCGCCCCGGAGGAGGTGGCGAAGGCGAAGGCGGATGCAGGCGTCGAGGTCGTGCTGTTCAACATGCCTCCGGGAGACTGGGAGGCCGGCGAGCGAGGGCTGGCGGCAGTGCCGGGGCGCGAGGCGGACTTTGCCGAAGCGCTGGAGACGGCGGCCGGCTGGGCCGACGTGTTGGACAGCCCGCGCGTCCATGTCATGGCCGGCATACCCGGTGAGGGAGCGGAGGCCGAGGCCGAGGCGGTCTATGTCGCCAACTTGAAGCGCGCCGCCGCCCGACTGGGCGAGCGCCGCGTATCCATTGAGCCGATCAACCGGCGGGACATTCCGGGCTTCTTCCTCAATCGGCAGGACGAGGCGCACCGGATTCGCGCCGCGGTCGGGGCGGAGAATGTCAAGGTTCAGATGGACCTGTACCATTGCCAGATCGTCGAGGGCGATGTCGCAATGCGGCTGCGCGAATGGCTTCCGGGCGGCGGGGTCGGCCACATGCAGA
>MPNF01000282.1 GCA_002238885.1 Alphaproteobacteria bacterium bin95
CTCTCGCTCGGCGGCTACCTGTCGCTCGCCTTCCATCTGCGCCATCCGGAGCGAGTGCGGGCGCTGATGCTGTTCGACTGCGGCCCCGGCTTCCGGCGCGATGAGCCGCGCGACGCTTGGAACGAGCGGGCGAAGGAGCGAGGCGAGCGGATCGCCGCCCGGGAACCGCGCGCCTTGCAGAGCCTTGAGCCGGACGGCCACCGCGACCTCGCCGGTGTCGCCCGCGCGGCTCGATATATGATGCACCACCATGATGGCAGCGTGCTGGAATCGCTGCCGTCGATCCGGGTGTCGGCCCTGGTGCTGGCCGGTGAGCGCGATACCCCCTTTCTGGCCGGCATCGACTACATGGCGCGCAAGATCCCGGACGCCCGGAAGGTTGTACTTCCCGACGCCGGCCACACGGCCAATCTCGACAATCCCGCGGCATTCAACGCCGCAGTTTCCGGATTCCTCGCCCGACTGCCTGCATGACCACACCTGTCGACAGCTTCTCCCGCGATGCGCGGGTCATCGGCCTCGTGGCCGCCGGGCACACGATGAGCCACATGTTCGTGTTCATGCTCCTGCCGCTTTCGGTCCGCATGCACGACGAGCTCGGGTTCAGCTATCTGGATATCGGCATTCTGGCAGGCGCCTTCTCGGTGGGCGCGGCAATCTGCCAGACCGGCATCGGATTCGTCGTGGATCGCATCGGCGGCCGTGCGCCGCTCATCATAGGGGTCGCCGTGCTGTCCGGGGCTGTCATGGGGTTCGGGCTGGTCTCTTCCTTCTGGGCCATGCTGCCGCTCGCGGTCTTGGGCGGCATCGCCAACTCCGTCTTCCATCCCGCCGACTACGCCATCCTCTCGGCCTCCGTCGCCGAGCACCGCATGGGACGTGCCTTCTCCATCCACGCCGTCGCCGGCAATACCGGCTGGATCCTGGCCTTGCTCGGTCCCGACCTCGCCGACATCGTTGGCCTGAAGAACGTCTTCCTCGTCGCAGGCGGCATCGGCGTCGCCGTGTCCTTCGCTCTCCTGCTCCAGTCCCGGCATCTGGAAAGCGCCGACGGCGAGGTGCAGCGGCGCGAGCAGGGCGGCTCGACCTCGGACGGGATCGCGCTGCTGCTGACCGTGCCGGTCGTGCTGCTGTTCCTGTTCCAGATGTTCCATTCCATGTCGCTCGGCGGCATACGCACCTTCGGCATCCCGGCGCTGCATGACTTGCGCGGCTTCGAGGACACGGTCCTCGCGAAGGCGCTGATCGCCTATATGGTGGCGGCCTCGGTCGGCAATCTCGCGGGTGGCTGGCTGGTGGACCGCACCGGACGACCACAACTCGTATTTTTCGGTGCCATCGGCACGGTCTTCCTCACGGTCAACGTCATCGGCGCTGTCCCGCTGCCGCTCTACGGCATTGTGGCTCTACTTCTGGTCGCCGGGGTCATGCACGGCGCGATCATGCCGACTCGCGACCTACTGGTGCGCCGTATCTCGCCGCCGGGGCAGATGGGCAAGGTGTTCGGCTTCACCTCCACCGGGCTGTCCATAGGAGGCTTCATGACTCCGGTCCTGTTCGGGTGGGTGATGGATATGGGCGACCCGCGCTGGGTGTTCTTCGGCAGCGCGACGGTCATGCTGCTCGCTGTCGCCACCTTCGTCGAAACCAGCCGCAATGCGGGCAGAGCAAGGGTAACGGCATGAAACAGCTTCCGACAGGCGACGAACTATTTCTGGATCATGTCGGCTATTTCCTCGCCGACCTCGAAGGGGTGGCGGCGCGATTCGAGCGGCTGGGCTTCACCGTGTCGCCGATCAACATCCACTACAACAGCGCCGACGGCGAGCTGGCGCGCTCGGGTACCGCCAACCGGCTCATCACCTTCGAGGCGGGCTATATCGAGGCGCTCGGCCAGGTCGCCGATACGCCGCTCGGCGCGGAACTTGCCTCGGGCGTGGCGCGCTATGAAGGGCTGCACCTGATCGCGCTCGCGCATGGACGGGTCGAGGAGCACGATGTCGGCGGCACGGCGATGCGCCCGACGGTCTTTCTGCGCCGGCCGCTGGAGGACGGACGCCTCGTGCGGGCCACCGTGCGCCGGGCGACGGCCGGCGCGATGCCGGAAGGCCGCGTGCAGCTCCTGACGCACGAGACGCCAGAGTTGATCTGGCTGCCGGCCATGGACCGCCACGCCAATGCCGCGCGCGCGCTCACCGGCTACCTGCAAATTGTCGCCGACCCGGAAGAGGCCGCTGAGCGCTACGCCCGCTTCGCGGGCCGCCCTGCCTGCAAGCTGGGGCCGGTGTTCGAGATCGCGCTCGACCGGGGATGCTTCGCCCTCGCCGGCCCAGATGCGCTCGGCGAGCTATTGCCCGATACGACGCACCCGCCACCCCCCTTCGGCGCCGCAGTCGGCATAGAAAGCGCCGATCTGGACCGTACGCGCTTCCTCCTCGCAAACTCGGGCATTACCGTCCATGGCCGGCCGAACCGCCTGCTGGTCCCGCCGCAGGAGGGACTGGGCGCCTGGATCGACTTCCACCGCCCCGGCGCCCCGCCGCTGTGGGCTGCATGACCGGTCCGATGGCCGCAGGAGCATTCGTTCGCTAATTGTGAAAATATTTTGATCTTAGACTTCGCCTCACTGGACCTGTAGTGCCAGTGTGTTCATCCCGCGCCGCATGTCCGTCACGCCGGTCGCGAGCCAGACCCGCGTCCCGCTCGGCACCGGGATCATCTCCGCTCCAGAGCCCCCGAGAACACGCGACTGCGTGGCCGCGTCCACACCCCGGTCGACTGTCACGCGCGAGCCGTCCGCCAGGGCAATCTCGATCCCCCCGGAGGCAGACGGTTCGATATCCGGCGGCGCCGGCAGCAGCTTCACCGGCGACGCCCTTTCCGCTGAAGAGACAACCACCGGGACGAAACCGCCCAACACGCGCGCCAGCTCCCGATACTGGCGCCGCCAACTGAAGACCAGGTTCGCGTCTACGTGGTGACGGCGCGCCACGACCGAAACCGAAACTCTGGGCTGATAGCTCTCCGCAACGACTAGCAGGCTGCTGAAAAACTCGCTGGAGCGATTCGTGGTGTCGTGATTCTGTTCCCCTGGGTTGATCGGTGCTGGAGGTTGTGATGCGGGGCGAGGACGAACGCGGCGGCGGTCTGTTCAGCTACGTGGACATGGGGGCTCGGGTCCCGGCGGATCATCCGCTGCGGGTGATCCGGGTTCTGGTTGACGAGGCCCTGGCGGCGTTGTCGGCGGATTTCGCGGTTCTGTATTCGACGACCGGGCGGCCCTCGATCGCGCCGGAGAAGCTGTTGCGGGCGCTTCTGTTGCAGGCCTTCTACACCATCCGTTCGGAGCGCCAGCTGATGGAGCAGCTGGACTACAACCTGTTGTTCCGCTGGTTCGTCGGGTTGTCGATGGACGCGCCGGTGTAGGACGCCACGACCTATTCGAAGAACCGCGACCGGCTGGTGGCGGGGGATGTTGCGGCGCGCTTTCTTCAGGCGGTGCTGCACGGCCCGCGGGTCCGCCGGCTGCTGTCGGACGAGCACTTCTCGGTGGACGGCACGCTGATCGAGGCGTGGGCGTCGATGAAGAGCTTCCGCCGCAAGGACGACGGCGGCGACCCGCCGGCCGGGCGCAACGCGGAGCGCGACTTCCGCGGCGAGCGGCGCTCGAACGCGACCCATGCGTCCACCAGCGATGCCGATGCTTGGCTGTTCCGCAAGGGCGAGGGGCAGTCGAGCCGGCTGTGCGTCATGGGCCATCTGCTGATGGAGAACCGCAACGCGCTGATCGTCGATGCGGCGCTGACCCGGGCTTCCGGCACCGCCGAGCGGGAGGCGGCGCTGGCCGTGCTGGGGCGCCGCAAGAAAGCGCGGCGGGCCACGCTGGGCGCCGACAAGGCCTATGACGTGGCCGGGTTCGTGGACGCGTTGCGCGACGGCGCCGTCACCCCTCATATCGCCATCGACGGCCATGTCAGGAAGACCGGCAAGCCGCGCAAGACCCGGATCGACCGGCGCACCGCACGGCATCCCGGCTACGCCGCCAGCTAGAGGCTGCGCAAGCGCATCGAGGAGGGGTTCGGCTGGATCAAGACCACCGGCGGGCTGGCCAAGACCCGGCATCGCGGGCTCGACCGGGTGGGCTGGATGTTCACATTCACCGCCGCCGCCTACAACCTGATCAGGCTGCCCAAACTCCTCGCTGAGGCGCCGAGTTTATGTCCGCAAGCCGCGGAACCCCTCCCAGACCCGCCGCGAGCGGGTCCCGAACTCCAACCCGCGCCGCCCATAATCAGAGAAAACCGACCGAACCCACCAAACCAGCCGCCCGTGGCGAGTTCTTCAGCAGCCTGCTAGTGGATTTTCGTGCTGAACCGCCCCGCGAGCGCCCGAGCGCCTGACCCTGCTGCCCCCTTTTGCGCCGGCCGCCGATACATGCGCGCGGGTCACGGTCGAATCGAACATTTGAACAAGGTGCGCCGTGCCGTTTAAACCCGCCAGCGTGGCGAACGGACAAGGGAGTATCACTGGCGCGATTTCGCGCTGCTGCGACCCGACCGGCCGGGCGCTTCCTGTGGAGCACTATTCCGCCGCCGTTAACAGAAGCCCTCGGCATCGCGCCAGAAACGGTTCTCCAGCATGTCGGCAATGGCCTCGCGGCCCTCGAACTTGCCGTAGAAGGTGTCATGGTAGATGCCGTCCTCGGTAAAACAGGCAGCGAGGGCCGCCCCATTGCCCGCCTCCACCGCCGCCGCGAAGCCGGGCAGCAAGGTGTCCAACGTCACCGCAATTTTCTTTCCAGTACTGGCCGCGCGCGCCGGCCCCCTACATCACCGCGCCGACCTGCCAGGGGATGAACTCGGCCGTGCCCAGGCCCTGGGCTTCGGAC
>MPNF01000283.1 GCA_002238885.1 Alphaproteobacteria bacterium bin95
GGGCGGAGCAGCCGGTGCCGCAGGGCGAACGGTCGATCTTTCCGGGCCGGATGGCGACAGCATTGCGGCCGTGGGCGACGCCCTCCCGGTATTCGAGCGGCGCCGCGAACTGGCAGAAGGAGATATGCGCCCAGTCCGCCTGCTCGGGATGGCGGAAGCCGATCTGCTCGTTTGCGGCCCGCACGATGCGCATGCCGGTGGCAGCGAGGTCGCGCGCCTCGTCCGGGCGGAGCGCGAAGCCGAGTGCGTGGGCATCCACGATGGCATAGCTGTCGCCGCCATAGGCGGTATCGACCTGGAGCGTGCCGAGACCCTCGACTTCGACCGGCGCGTCGAGGCGGTCGGCGAAAGAGGGGACGTTGCGGATACGCACCCGCTCCGCCTTGCCGTCATGGCAGGAGGCCTGGACCTCGACCGGGCCGCCCGGCGCCTCCAGCAGGAAGCGGGTCTCCGGCTCCTCCATCGCCACGATGCCGGTCTCCAGCAGCACCGTCGCGACGCATATGGCGTTGGAGCCGGACATGGGCGGCGTGTCGGCCGGCTCCATGACGATGAAGCCCATGGCCGCGGCCGGGTCCTTCGGCGGCACAAGCAGGTTCACATGGCGGAAGACGCCGCCGCGCGGCTCGTTCAGCACCACGTCGCGCAGCCAGCCATCCTCCGCGATGAACCGGCTCTGCTGCCAGAGCGTTGCCCCCGGCGGCGGCGCCACCCCGCCCACGATGACATCCCCCACCTCACCCTCGGCATGGCAACTCACAATGTGGATTAGATGCTTCGCCCGCATCGTTCAGCGCGAGTGCCGCATGCGGTACGCGTTAACCGCCTGGCCCGGAGAACAGCGACGGATCCGGCGATTCCAGCAGGCGCTTGAGCCTTGCGAGGAAGCGGGCGGCGGGCGCGCCGTCGAGCGCGCGGTGGTCGAAGGTGAGCACGAAGGTGGCGATATCGCGGACCGCGACTTCGTTCCGCACGACGGCGGGCATGCGCCGCATCCTGCCGACGCCGAGGATGGCGCATTGCGGCGGGTTCAGCACCGGGGTGAACCAGTCCACGCCGAGCGCCGCCAGGTTGCTGACCGTGAAGGTCGCGCCCTCGAAATCCGGCACGGAGAGCTTGCCCGTCTTGGCCCGGTCGGCGAGGTCGGCCGCGGCGGTCGCGATCTGGCCGAGGTCGAGCTTTGCGGCATTGCGCAGCACCGGCACCACCAGCCCGTCCTCGACATCGACCGCCACACCCAGATTGACCTCCCGATAGCGGTGGACCTCGCCATCGACGAAGGCCGAGTTGAGCGCCGGATGCGCCTCCAGCGCGGCCGCGACCGCCTTCAGCAGGATGTCGTTGAGCGAGGGGACGAGGCCGTAGGCGGTGCGCCATTCGCTGCGGCTGGCATTGCGGAAGGCGCGCATGTCGGTCATGTCGATGTCGATGCCTTCCGTCACCTGCGGCGCGCCGGCCCAATGGGCGCTGAGGCGCTCGGCCGTCACCCGCCGAATGGGGGTCAGCGGGATGACATCGTGCTCGGGCTCGCCGGACGCCTTCTTCTCCAGCGGCGGCGCGGTGCCCGCATCGATGGCGCGCTGCACGTCTTCCTTGGTGACGCGCCCGCCGGGGCCGGTGCCTGCCAAGCGGTCGGCGTCCACGCCGCGCCGCTCCGCAAGACGCCGCGCGACGGGCGTCACCCGCTGGTCGTCCGATACCGCCGCCGGCGCGGCGACCGTTTCGTCCGTCTTCTCCGGCAGGTCCTCGCCGCTCTCGCCGATCCAGGCGAGCGTGGCGCCGACCGGGTATTCCCGGTCCACCTCCGCGTCTATGCGCAGCAATACGCCGCCGGCCGGCGCCTCGACATCGACCGTCGCCTTGTCGGTCTCGACGGAGTAGAGCGGCGCGCCCTGTTCGACCGGAGCGCCTTCGGTCGCATACCATTCCACGACCTTGCCGCGCTCCATGGTGTGGCCGAGCGCGGCGAGCCTGAGACGGACCGCCATCAGGCCATGACCTTCCGCACCGCGTTCGCGACTGCCTTGGCATCGGGCACGGTGACGTTCACCAGTTCCTCGGCGAACGGCATGGGCACATGCGGGCTGCCGACCCGCACGATCGGCGCGCGCAAATCGTGAAAGCACTGCTCGGCGAGGGCCGCGGCGATCTCTGCGCCAGTGCCCGCGAAGGAGGAGTCCATCTCGCAGACCACCACGCGGCCCGTCCGGCGCACGGACTCGCAGATCGTCTCCATGTCGAGCGGGGCAAGCGTCCTCGGGTCCACCACCTCGATGTCGTAGCCCTCGTCCTCCAGCGCGATGCCCGCCTCCAGCGCGCGGGGCACCATGCCGCCGATGGCGACGACCGTGGCGTCTTCGCCTTCCCGCTTGATGTCGGCCTTGCCGAACGGGATCACATAGTCCTCCTCCGGCACCTCGCCCTCGCTCACATAGAGCGCCTTGTATTCGAAGAACGCCACCGGGTCGGGGCTCCGGATCGCCGTCTTCATCAGGCCCTTGGCATCGTAGGGCGTGCTCGGGGCAACCACCTGGAGGCCCGGCACATGCATGAACCAGGATTCCATGATCTGCGAATGCTGGGCCGCGACCAGCCGGGCCGGGCCGCAAGGCAGGCGGATGACGATGGGCACGCTCGCCTGCCCGCCGGTCATGTAGCGCATCTTGGCCGCCTGGTTGACGACCTCGTCCATCGCGCAGGTGATGAAATCGACATACATGATCTCGACCACCGGGCGCATGCCGGCAAGTGCGGCGCCGACGCCGAGACCGACTATGCCCGCCTCGGCAATCGGCGTCTCGAAGATGCGCTCCGGCCACTTGTCCACGATGCCCTGGGTGACGGTGTAGGGGCCGCCATGGGCGATCACGTCCTCGCCGATGACGAACACGCTGTCATCGCGGGCCATTTCCTCATGCAACGCTTCCCGGAGTGCGTCGCGCAACGCGATGGTCCTCATGCCGAAACCCTCCATTCGTCATCCAGCACGTCGGTCATGACGTCCTCCGGGCTCGGCAGCGGGCTTTCCTCGGCGTAGGTCACGGACCTGACGATCTCCGCCTTCACCTCCGTCTGGATCGCCTCGTCCTCGTCGTCGCCGAGCCACTGGCGTTCCTTCATCCACGCGCTGAAGAGCTTGATGGGGTCGCGGTTCTCGCGCCAATCGTCGACTTCCTCTCGCGAGCGGTATTCCTCCATGTCGCCAAGGCTGTGGCCGTAGAAGCGGTAGGTCCGGGCCTCGATCAGCGTCGGGCCCTCACCGCGCCGGGCGCGGGCGACCGCTTCCTCGGCCGCGCCATAGACCGCTTCCAGATCCTGCCCGTCCACCGAGACGCCGGGGATGGCGTAGGAGGCCGCCATGTCGGCTACCGAGTCCACCACGGCGACATTCCTGCGCGGCACCCATTGCTGGTAGCCGTTGTTCTCGCAGACATAGATAACCGGCAGCTTCCAGAGCGAGCCGAACAGGAGGCCCTCATGGAAGGGGCCGCGCGCCGCCGCGCCGTCGCCGAAGAACACGACCGACACCTGGTCGCTCTTGCGGATTTTGCTGGCGAGCGCCGTGCCTGTGCCGGGGCCGATGCCGCCGGCGACGATGCCGTTAGCGCCGAGGATGTTGCGGGAGAAGTCCGCAATGTGCATGGACCCGCCCTTGGCGCGGCAGCTGCCGGTCGTGCGCCCGAACAGCTCCGCCATCATGCGGTCCATCGGCGCGCCCTTGGCGAGGCAGTGCCCGTGGCTGCGATGGGTGCCCAGCACATAGTCGTCGTCGCGCAGATGCGCGCATACCGCGACCGCGATCGCTTCCTCGCCGCAATAGGTGTGCAGCGTTCCTTTCACGGAGCCGAGGCTGGTCTGGCGCAGAGCCTCCTCCTCGAAGAGGCGGATTCGCCACATGTCCGTGTAGATCCTGCGGCTGAGCTCGGCATTGAGAGTCATGACGCCTCCGGTTCGCTGTTCGGGCCTGTCGGACGCTATATTCATCGAGACGCGCGGCGATGTCATCAGGAGTTACAAATTCGGTCCCCTCGCGATGTGTCATGAAATGTTTTTTCTGTCATATCCCGCATCTTGGATACCATTCCTTCATCGCGTTTCGTTCCAATTCCGCCGCGCGGCCGCCTCCCCGGCGCAGCCCCCCTTTTCTGCGCGCATCGCGCGCGGGCGGGCGGACGCGGTTCAACGTGATAGTCCGTCAAGCCTCGGTATACCGATCACGGGAGAACAAAGGCGGCGAGAGCGCGCAGGTCTACCGCGACAATCTCATGCCGGCATCCCCTCCCCCGCCTCAAGCAGCGCCAGCAGGCCCTCCCGGTAGCCCGGGTAGCGCAGGCGGACGCCGAGTTCGGCCTTGATGCGGGCGTTGGAGACGCGTTTGCTATCTCGGTAGAAGCTTGCGGCCATGGGCGATAGCCGGGCGGCCTCGAAGGGCTCGGCCGGGGGCGGCAGCAGGTCCAGCAAGCGGCAGGCGAACTCGGTTACTTCCGAGGGCGGGGCCGGCCTGTCGTCGGCGAGGTTGTAGGCGCGGCCGGGATTGGGGCGCGCGATGGAGGCCGCCAGCGCCGCCGCGATGTCATCGACATGGATACGGGAGAACACCTGTCCCGGCTTGACGATCCGCCGCGCCCGTGCGGCCCGCACGGCCGCGAGCGCATTGCGGCCCGGCCCGTAAATACCCGCGATCCGGAACACATGCAGCGGCAGGCCCAGCGCAGCCCCAGCGGCCCCCGCCCGCACCCCCCCCCGCCGCCCCGCGCCCCGCCGCCGGCCGCGTTCTCCCGTCGGCAGGAGGGGGCTCTCCTCGTTGACCCAGCCGCCGCCCCGGTCCCCGTAAACGCCGGTGGTGGAGAGATAGCCCGCCCAGACGAGCTCCGGCGGCGC
>MPNF01000284.1 GCA_002238885.1 Alphaproteobacteria bacterium bin95
GCGTCCGTCGCGGGCGGCGTGGCGGGCTACGGCGCCGGGGCGTTCCTCTTCGACGCCGTGGGCGCGCCGCTGCTCGCGTTCTACAGCTATGGCGAGGCCTTTGCGGAAGCGCAGGCGCTCTACAACGCGCATGGAAGCCTCATCGTCTTCACCGCGGCCTTTTCGCCGATCCCCTACAAGGTCTTCACCATTGCCAGCGGCTTTGCCGGCACCGACCTCGGCATCTTCATTCTGGCCTCGGCAGCGGGCAGGGGGCTGCGCTTCTTCATCGTCGCCGCGCTCCTCTGGCGATTCGGCGCGCCTCTGCGGACCTTCATCGAACGCCGGCTTGCGCCCCTGACGCTCGCTTTCGCCGTGCTGCTCGTGGCAGGATTCGTTGTGTTGAGGGTGCTGTGATGCGGTTCCTGGTCCATCCGGCGGCGCTGGCGGCCGGCAGCCTGGCGGCGCTGGCCGCAGCCTTCGCCTTCCAGCATCTGGGGGGCCTGGAGCCGTGCCCGCTGTGCATCTGGCAACGCTGGCCGCATCTGGCGATCGCCTTGCTTGCGGTTGTTTCGTTGGGGTTCCGGGGAACGGCGGCAGCGGTTCCCGTCGGGCTTGCGGGCCTGGCTGCGCTCGCGGGCGCGGGCCTTGCCGGGTTCCATGTCGGGGTCGAGCAGCAATGGTGGGCGGGCCTTGAAGCCTGCGCGGGCGGCCCTCCGGCGGAAACGGTCGCCGAGCTGCGCGAGCGCCTGCTCAATGCGGCGCCGGCGCGTTGCGACGAGGCGGCATGGTCGTTCCTGGGCCTGTCCATGGCGGCTTGGAACGGGCTGCTTTCGCTGGCGCTGGCAGGCATGGCGGCCGGCGCGCTTCGGCGCAAGGTTCCGGCCATGAGGAGCAGAGCGGCATGAAACGCCTCCCCGGAGACCCGACGCGGGAAGCGCGCGTCGAGGCGATGGTTCGCGTCAACCATGCGGGCGAATACGGCGCGCGGCGCATCTATGAAGGCCAGCTTGCCGTGCTCGGGCGCGGGCCGGCCGGGCCGACGCTGCGGCACATGGCGCGGCAGGAGGCCCGCCATCTCGCCTATTTCGAGGCCGAAATTGCCGGACGGCGCGTTCGGCCGACCGCCCTGCAACCGCTCTGGCATGTGCTCGGTTTCGCGCTCGGCGCGGCGACCGCGGCCATGGGCGAGCGCGCCGCCATGGCCTGCACCGTCGCCGTGGAGGAGGCCATCGACGAGCATTATGCCGGCCAGCTCGTCGAGCTGGAGGGCGAAGAGCCGGAACTGGCGGCGGCCATCGAGGAGTTCCGGGCCGAGGAGCTGGAGCACCGCGACACGGCGCTCGATGCCGGAGCCGAGCGGGCGCCGGCCTACGGCCTGCTTTATCGGGCTGTAAACACCGCCTCGAAACTGGCAATCGCGCTCTCGACGCGCGTCTGAGCCGCCATTTACAGGGCCGGGGGGCGCTGATAGGTTCCGCGCCGTCCGGGGGGAGAGGGGGGCGGCACGAATGAAGGTTATTGCAGGCAACAGCAATCGACCGCTCGCCCAGGCAATCAGCGACTATCTCGAAGTGCCGCTGACCGCGGCCAGCATGAGGAGTTTCTCGGACAAGGAAGTCTTCGTCGAGATCGAGGAGAACGTGCGCGGCGAGGACGTGTTCCTGATCCAGTCCACTTCCTACCCGGCGAACGACACGCTGATGGAATTGCTGGTGGCCATCGACGCCCTGAAGCGGGGCTCGGCGCGCCGCATCACTGCCGTCATCCCCTATTTCGGCTACGCCCGGCAGGACCGCAAGACGGGTCCGCGCACGCCGATCTCCGCGAAACTGGTTGCCAATCTCATCACCACGGCAGGCGCCCACCGGGTGCTGACGATGGACCTCCATGCGGGCCAGATCCAGGGCTTCTTCGACATCCCGACCGACAACCTGTTCGCAACGCCCGTGTTCGCGGCCGACCTGAAGCAGGTGTACAACGACGAGGCGCTGGTTGTCGTCTCGCCCGACGTCGGCGGCGTCGTTCGCGCCCGCGCGCTTGCGCGCCGCCTTGACAGCGAGCTTGCAATCATCGACAAGCGCCGCCCGCGCGCAGGCGTTTCCGAGGTGATGAACATTATCGGCGAGGTCGGCGGGCGGCGGTGCATCATATTCGATGACATCGTGGACAGCGCGGGCACCTTGTGCAATGCGGCAGTGGCGCTGATGGAGGAAGGGGCGAGCGCCGTCTCGGCCTATGTCTCGCACGGCGTCCTGTCGGGCGGGGCGGTGGACCGGGTGACGGCCTCGCCGATAGACATGCTGGTGACGACGGACAGCATCGCGGCGACGCAGGCGATGCAGGATGCGGACAACATCCGGCAGATCACCATCGGGCCGCTGCTGGGCGAGGCGGTGTTGCGGATTACCCAGAGCCGGTCGGTCTCGAGCCTGTTCAACTAGGCCGGCCCGGAGAAGACAGGAAGAACGAAAGATCATGAGCGAAAACGCCATTCTCGCCGCATCGCCGCGGCAAGGCTCCGGCACGGGGCCGGCGCGGGCGCTGCGCCGCGAAGGCCGGGTGCCGGCGATCGTCTATGGCGGCAGCAAGGAGCCGGAGAAGGTGTCCGTGGAGGACCGGCGGCTGCGCTGGCTGATGGGCCAGGGCGGATTCACGGCAACGCTGCTCGACCTGGAGATAGAAGGCACCGGACGGGAACGGGTCATTCCGAAGGAGGTCCAGCGCCATCCGGTTACGGACCGTCCCCTGCATGTCGATTTCATGCGCGTGTCGGCGGCTTCCGAGCTTCAGGTCCGGGTGGCGGTCTCGCTGCTGGGCCAGGACGACTGCCTGGGCCTCAGGGCCGGAGGCACGCTCGCCGTCGCGCAATACGATGTCGAGGTCGTCTGCCGTGCGGACAGCATTCCGGAAGCGCTGGAGGTGGATATCGCGGCGCTGGAAATCGGCAGCGGTATCCGGCTGTCCGACATCGTGCTGCCGGAAGGCGTGCGGCCGGCCGGCGATGACGACCTGTTGATCGTGTCGGTCTCGGCGCCTGCCGGCGGCCTCGATGAGGACGAGCCCGGCGAGGGCGACGAAGAGGGGCAGGAAGGCGAAGAGGAAGGCGGCGAGGAGCCCGCCTCCGACTGATCGTCCGGGCAGAGGAGGCCGCCTGCCGTGCAACTCTTTGTCGGGCTCGGCAATCCCGGCCCCAAATATGCCCGCCACCGCCATAATATCGGTTTCATGGCGCTGGACGCCATCGCCCACCGGCACGGCTTTCCGACCTTCCGCAAGCGTTTCCGCGGACTGGTCAGCGAGGGCCGGCTGGGAGACGAGCGGGTGGCGCTGCTGAAACCGCAGACATTCATGAACGAGTCCGGCCGCGCGGTGGCGGCCGCGATGCAGTTCTACAAGGCCGGACTGGCAGAGGTGGTGGTGTTCCACGACGAGCTCGACCTTGAGGGGGGCAAGCTGCGCGTCAAGACGGGAGGCGGCTCGGCCGGCCACAACGGACTGCGCAGCATCGACCGCCTTGTCGGGCCGGGTTTCCGCCGCGTGCGCCTCGGCATCGGCCATCCGGGCGATTCCAGGCGCGTCACCGGCCATGTGCTGCATGCCTTCGATTCCGGAGACGCCGGCTGGCTGATGCGGATACTGGACGCGGTCGCGCGCTCGGCCGACCTGCTGGCGGAGAACGACGATGCGAATTTCATGAACCGGGTCGCGATCCTGACCCGTCCGCCCCCGGATCCGCCGGCCGCGGAGGCCTGACCGCCAATGGGTTTCAAATGCGGCATTGTGGGGCTGCCGAATGTTGGCAAGTCCACGCTCTTCAACGCGCTGACGGCGACCGCCCAGGCCCAGGCGGCGAACTATCCCTTCTGCACGGTGGAGCCGAATGTCGGGCGCGTCGCCGTGCCGGACCCCCGGTTGGAGAGCGTCGCCGGGCTTGCGGGCGCGGCGGCCGTGTTGCCGACCTTTCTTGAGTTCGTCGATATCGCCGGGCTGGTGCGCGGCGCCTCGCGCGGCGAGGGGCTCGGCAACCGCTTCCTCGCCAATATCCGCGAGGTGGACGCCATCGCCCATGTGCTGCGCTGTTTCGAGGACGGCGGAGTCACGCATGTGGACGTCGGCATCGATCCTGTGCGGGATGCGGAGACGGTGGAAACCGAGCTCATGCTGGCGGACCTCGAAAGCCTGGAGCGGCGCTTCGACCAGGCGAAGAAGCGCGCGGCGGCCGGCGACGCGGAACAGAGGGTCCTCGCACGCACGATAGAGCCGGTGCTGGCGGCACTGGAGGCGGGGCGCCCGGCGCGCAGCGTCTCCTTCGATCGGGAGGACGATCGGGCGGCCTTCAAAGGCCTCCAATTGCTGACCGCCAAACCGGTGCTCTATGTGTGCAATGTCGGCGAGGCGGACGCAACCGCCGGCAATGATTGTTCACGGCAAGCTGCGGCGCGCGCTGCCGACCGAGGCGCCGAATGCGTCACCGTGTCGGCCGCCGTCGAAGCCGAGATAGCGGTGCTCGCCGATGCCGGGGAACGCGTGGCCTTTTTGGAGTCCCTGGGCCTTGAGGAGTCCGGCCTCGACCGGGTAATCCGCGCCGGCTACCGGCTGCTCGGCCTCATCACCTTCGTTACCGCCGGGCCGAAGGAAGCGCGCGCCTGGACCGTTGCTGCCGGCGCTACTGCGCTCGAGGCTGCCGGGCGCGTGCATACCGACTTCGAGCGCGGCTTCATCCGCGCCGAGACCATCGCCTTCGAGGACTATGTGGCATTCGGCGGCGAGCGCGGCGCGAAGGAAGCCGGGCGGATGCGCGTGGAAGGCCGCGACTATGTGGTGCAGGACGGCGACGTGATGCTCTTCCGGTTCAACCTGTAACGCGAACGTGCCCGTGTCTTGACAGATGATG
>MPNF01000285.1 GCA_002238885.1 Alphaproteobacteria bacterium bin95
GCAATGTGCGCATGGTCGGCAACCTGCTGGGCGATCCCATGCAGGAAGTCCGCATCGGCGCCGAGGTCGAGGCCGTCTTCGAACACCGCGACGAGGCGGAGCCGCCCTATACGCTGGTCCAGTGGCGTTACGTTTGAGGAAGAAGCCTTGCGGTCGCAGGACCGCCCGCGACATCGGTAGGAGGGTGCGATGAAGACGACAGTCTCCGCTTTTCTGTCAGCAGTGTTCCTTGTCGCTGCAGCCGGCTTCGCTCAGGGACAATCGAGCGGCAATCCTGATAGGCGCGGTCCGGTCGGTCCCGGACTTCATGCGCGTCTGTTCGATGCCCATTTGCAGCCGTTGCTCGACGTCTGCGACGGCCGTGATCGGCCAGTTGCATGCATCAACGGGTTCTGGGATGTCGCAGACGTCTCCGGAGACGGGGAGTTGAGCGTCGCGGAGATCACAAGGATTTTTCGCATCATATCCGGAAAGGCCGCTCATCAAGCCTATACCGAGAACTATCGGGAATTTCAGACCGCCGGGCCGCAGGGAAGCCGCCCTGAACCTAATGAGGCGGTCGTCGTGGTCGGGACTGCGACGGTCGGCCCGGTGGTGTCGCATGCGGTGATCGCGAACTTCGACTACGACGACAATGGGCGGCTCTCCAAGGCGGAAGCCCTGAACGACGTGGCTGCCGACATCGTTCTGTCTTCGGTTGAAGAATTGCCGCCGGAACTCCGGTCTCATGCTTCGAAAGCGGTCGGATTCCTGATGCAATTCCTCATGAAGCGGTAGCGTCGGCGGCACGTCGCCGCCGAAATACCTGTCCTTGTCCGGTCAAGCGGAATCGCTGGCTTCCGTTTCCTCGCCGTTCGCCGGCGCAACTTCCTCTCCCGCCGCCGGTGCCTTCGCCACACCCACCATCGCCGGCCTCAGCAGGCGGTCGTGAAGGAGGTAGCCTTCCTGGACGACCTGCACGACCGTGCCGGCCTCGGCGTCGGCGGTCTCGACCTCGAACATTGCCTGGTGGCGATTGTGGTCGAAGCGTTCTCCCTCGGCCTCGATACGCGCGATATTGTGGCGGGCGAAGGCGGCGCCGAGTTCGCGCTCCACCATCTCGACCCCTTCCAGCAACCCGTCCGCCGCGCCGGTGGCGAGCGCGCGGCGCAAATTGTCCGCGACGCCCAGCAGGTCGCGAGCCAGCGCAGTGGCGCCGTAACGCGACGCTTCCCGGCGCTCGCGCTCGCTGCGCCGGCGCATGTTCTCCACCTCGGCGAGCGCGCGCAGCCGCTCGTCCCTGAGCGTCTGCGCCTCCACCTCCAGTTCGGCGATGCGCGCCGCCTGCTCGGCAAGCGGATCGACCTCTTCCGGACCGGCGGCCTCGGCCCCGGCTTCCTCCTCGGGCGCGCCGTCGCCGGAGGCGGCCACCGCCTCCGCTTCCGGCGGCTCCGCTTCCATTTCGGGTTTCGGTTCCCCGTCCACCATTCCTCTCACCCCCGTTCCGGAGCCAGCATTCGTTCAATCACCCGTGCGGTATAGTCCACCATCGGCACGATGCGGGCATAATTCAGCCGGGTCGGCCCCAGCACGCCGATGGCGCCGACGACGCGCTCCTGCCCGTCGCGGTAGGGGCTGACCACCATGGACATGCCCGTCTGGCTGAAGACCGTGTTTTCCGCCCCTATGAAGATCTGCACCCCCTCGCCTGACTGGGCCGCCTCCACCAGGCGCAGGATGTTCTCGCGCGTCTCCAGTGCGTCGAACAGGCCGCGCAGCCGTTCCAGGTCCTCGACCGCCTGCACATCGTCCAGGAGCCGCGCGCGCCCCGTGACGATCAGCCGCCCGCCGTCTTGGCTGCGTTCCCCCGCCCATACCGCGAGCCCGGCCTCGACCACGCTCTGCGCCAGCGTGTCGATCTCGGCGCGGCGACTCTCCAACTCAGTGCGGATCTCCACCAGCGCCTCGTCCAGCGAGCGCCCGGAAAGCCGGGACTGGAGATAGTTGGAGGCGCGTTGCAGCGCATCGGCCGGCAGACCCGCCGGCAGCGCCACCATCCGGTTCTCGACCTGGCCGGATTCGTCCACCATCACGGCGAGCGCGCGCGCTTCGCCCAGATTCACGAACTCGATATGGTTCAGCCGCTGCGCCCGCTTCGGGGCCACCACCAGGCCCGCATGGTGCGTCAGACCCGCCAGCAGCCGGCTCGCCCGCTCCAGGCTCTGCTCCAGGGTGATGCCCGTGCCGGCGCAAAGCGCCTCGATATCCGCGCATTCGCTGTCGGTCAGCCCGCCGGTCTGCATGATGCCGTCCACGAATAGCCGGAGTCCCCCGTCCGTCGGCAGCCGTCCGGCCGAGGTGTGCGGCGAGAACAGGAGCCCCAGCTCCTGGAGGTCCGCCATCACATTGCGGATCGTGGCGGGCGAGAGCGGCGTGTCGAGCTTGCGCGCGAGCGTGCGCGAGCCGACCGGCCCGCCCGTCTCCATCCAGGCGTCCACGATCAACCCGAAGACCTCGCGCGAGCGTTCGTCGAGATCGGCAAGTCCCGGCGAGCCGGCCATGACACAAAGACTCTTCCAAGCGGTGCCCGGACGATTTAGGAACCCGCCGGGCAGGCGTCAACCGGGCGCCCGGCCCCGGAAGCGAGTAGCGAGCCCATGACAGAGACCGTCCGACCCTCCGGACGCCGCCCCGACGAACTCCGCGCTGTCAAGCTGGAGCCGGGTTGGGCGCCTTATGCGGAAGGCTCCTGCCTTGCGAGCTTCGGTTCGACGCGCGTGCTCGCCGCGGCCTCGGTGGAAACCCGCGTTCCGCCCTGGCTGCGCGGGCGCGGGCGCGGCTGGATCACGGCCGAATACGGCATGCTGCCGCGCTCCACCCATGAGCGCACCGACCGCGAGGCGGCGCGCGGGCGCCAGAGCGGACGCACGCAGGAGATCCAGCGCCTGATCGGCCGGTCGCTGCGCGCGGTCGCGGATCTGGAAGCGCTCGGCGAGATCCAGATCCGCATCGATTGCGACGTGCTGCAGGCCGATGGCGGCACGCGCACCGCTGCCGTGACAGGCGGCTATGTGGCGCTGGCGCTCGCCTGCCGGCACCTGCAGCGCATCGGCGCGGTGAAGAAACCGGTGCTGGCGGATTCGGTCGCCGCCATTTCCTGCGGGCTCTGGCGCGGCCAACCGGTTCTCGATCTCGACTACGCCGAGGACAGCGCGGCGGACGCGGACGCGAATTTCGTGCTGACCGGCTCCGGCGCGCTGGTCGAAGTGCAGGCGACGGCGGAGAAGACGGCCTTTCCCCGCGCCCGGCTGGACGCCCTGCTCGATCTCGCCGAGGCCGGCTGCGCCCGGCTCGCGGAGGCGCAGCGCCGCGCTCTCGCCCCGTGACCCGGCGCCTGGGCGGCAAGCGGCTCGTCATCGCCAGCCACAATGCCGGCAAGGTTCGTGAGGTCGCCGAATTGCTGGCACCACACGGCATCGAGGGCATGGCGGCAGCCTTGCTCGGCCTTCCGGAGCCGGAGGAAACGGGCGACACCTTCCTCGCCAATGCCGAACTCAAGGCGCATGCGGCCGCCCGCTCCGGTCTGCCGGCGCTGGCGGACGATTCCGGCCTTGCAGTCGCCGCGCTCGACGGCGCGCCCGGCATCTATTCCGCCCGCTGGGCCGGGCCCGACCGGGATTTCTCGCGCGCCATGGCGACTGTGCATGAGCGCCTCGGAGACCGGCCCCGCGCGGCCGCCTTCGTCGCGGCTCTGGCCCTCGCCTGGCCGGACGGGCATGTCGAGTCCTTCGAGGGCCGGGTGGAGGGCCGGCTGGTCTGGCCGCCGCGCGGGGAGCGGGGTTTCGGCTACGACCCGATCTTCGTGCCGGACGGCCATGACGAAACCTTCGGCGAGATGGCCCCCGAAGCGAAATCGCAGATCAGCCACCGGGCTCGCGCCTTTGCCAAGCTGGCCGCGGCCTGCTTCCCATGACGGACCGGGGCTTCGCCGTCTATGTGCATTGGCCGTTCTGCGAGTCCAAGTGCCCCTATTGCGACTTCAACAGCCATGTGCGCGAGCGTGTGGACCAGGCCGCCTGGCGCGCCGCCCTGCTGGGCTCGTTGGAAAGCTGGGCCGCCGAGACCCCGGGGCGCACGGTCGGGAGCGTCTTCTTCGGCGGCGGCACACCCTCGCTTATGGCGCCGGAAACCGCCGGCGCGGTGCTGGAGCGGGTGCGCGCGCTCTGGCCTGTCGCCGACGGTCTCGAAGTAACGCTCGAAGCCAATCCCGGCTCGGTCGAGGCCGGGCGCTTTCGCGACTTCGCCGCAGCCGGCATCAACCGGCTCTCGCTCGGCGTCCAGTCGCTCCGGGACGAGGAGCTTTCCTTTCTCGGCCGTCGCCACGACGCCCGCGCCGCCCGTGCTGCCCTCGAACTCGCGCATGGCACTTTCCCGCGCGTTTCCTTCGACCTGATCTACGCGCTGCCCGGCCACACGGCCGTCGGGTGGGCGGCTCGTCTCGACGAGGCGCTGGCACTCGCGGGCGAGCATCTCTCGCTCTACCAGCTCACCATCGAACCGGGCACGGCGTTTGCGCCGCGCGCTGCGAGGGGTGAATTCCACATCCCCGGTGAGGACGAGGCGGCGGCGCTTTACGAAACCACGCAGGAGCGCCTCGCCGCCGCCGGCCTGCTTGCCTACGAGATCTCGAACCACGCCCTGCCGGGCGCCGCCTGCCGGCACAATCTGGTCTATTGGCGGGGCGGGGAGTGGATCGGCGTCGGGCCGGGCGCGCACGGCCGCATCGACACGGCCGAGGGGCGTATCGCGACGGAGGAGCGGCGCGCTCCGGAACCCTGGCTGGCCGAAGCTGCCTGCGCGGGCCGCGCCGTCCGGGAGC
>MPNF01000286.1 GCA_002238885.1 Alphaproteobacteria bacterium bin95
GCGATGGCGCATCCGCGGTGGGCAGGCCGTCCTCACCGTCCGCGCCCTCATCAAATCCGGCCGTTTCGACCGCGCATGGGCCGGCCTCATGGGCGATGCCGATACCCCGGCAAACGACAATAACCGCCCCAGCTACGCTACCAGGCGCGCGGCATGAACCGGATCAGCCCAGCGACCCCAGCATCGCCATGCCAGACTCACACCCCCTGGCCGGGCGGCGAACTGTTGGGCCTACCGCACCTCTCGCGTTTTCCTGTCGTCACAAGCCGCCGCGACGCCGTCCTGCAACTATTGTGCGGATTCATCGACGAGAGGGGGTAAACTTATCCCGACGCTGGCCAGTTTTTGGACCCGCTGCCTCGAGTAGCGCCTGCAGTTCACCTCCGCGCGCGTCTCGCCCGCCGCGAAGGTCACCGTGCCGGACGTCGCGGTGTAGTCTGCACCGTCCGCCCCCATGCCGATATCTTCACCCATGCACGCCGACGATGATGCAACTGACCTGAGCCCAGGGCCCCAACTCAACCCGCCCGTCAACAACAAGAAAACATACCCCGGCCGCCAACGCGTCTCACGCGCAACCGATGCCCCTGCCCCCTCGGCCGCAGAAAACAGGCGCGCTACTCCGATGGTCCCGCAAACAGACAAAACGCCTGCAAACGAAAGCCCGGTAAGAAATCCGGGCTAGCGGGACTGCCCGACCATGAGATATTGAGCGCCTTCGCTTCTGACAAGGCTGACGCCGCCCTTGGCGCGCTTGTGTGCGACCCTGAGGCCGTAATTCCCCTTTCCGGCCACCCATACATGCTGCCGACCCGAGAGGGCGAATAGTGCTTCGTGAATACGGCCGAACTGCGAAGTCCTAAAGCATTGACGCAATTCATCCGGGAAGTCATCCTGCTTGCTGGCCCTGCTCGACACGTTTTCCTCGTCCTCAATGAGAATTTCAAATGCCCTGACAAGCGGTGTCGGGTCGTTTCCAAGTATTGCAAGGTCGATGGTGATGCTAGCATCGACAGCCTTGACGCCCTCGAACGGGAGAGCGTCCCAAAAGTTCTCGACGGCTTCTCGCGAGAAAAAGTCGTCGAATGCCCGATTGCGAGATACGAAGGATCGGAGATTCTTGTAGCTCGCGATTTCTTGGTGGACATATGCTTGATGTTGTCTCCACAGTTCATTGCCGTCCCAAGGAATATCGGCAATGTCCAGCCAGCTTATGTGGCGGGCGTTTTTATGAACATCTTGGAATTTCTTGAATATTTCAACGGTCGGAAGAGAACCCGCAGCGTCACCCGCCCTCTCGCGGTTGAACGGCGTGAGATATACGATCGCTATGCGGTCTTCGTCTTTCTTGTCGTATTCGTACTTATCGGAAAGGCCATCGAGATAGCCTTCAAGCTGTCCCTTCTTTGCCGAGGCCTTGGCCGTCTTGACCTCGATTCCCAGCAAGCGGCGGCGCTCGTCATCATGGATGGAAATATCGATTCGTTGCCCTCCTGTCGCGCCATTCCTGTCCTTTTCCGCTTTTTCCTCGGTTTCGATCCGGGGGCTGTGCGGAATGTCCCAATTGTCCGGTGCGGCCAGCCGCCAAACGGCATCGAACAACGAGCGGTTTCCCGATGCGCTGACGCGCAGCGCTTCCCCCAGGAATTCAGAGTGAAAGGGTTCTGTACGACTTGTCGTTTTCCTGATAACCTCGAAGATGTTGAGAGCCTTCATCCGCTCAAACCTCCCACCACTCGCCGTCCTCCCTCGGGACGACATTGTCGAAGAAATCCGGGAAGCGCCCGGTTTCGAAGGAATGTATGGGCACGAGGGCGCGGGGGGCAAGGGCGGCGGCGAAGCGTTGCAGGTCGGCGGTCGAGGCGTGGCCGGAGGTATGGATAGACGCCCATGAGACGCCATTGCGCTCCAGCCAGCGAAGGACGCGCTGCGAGGAGTCCTCCTTCAGGTAGCCCTGCCACATCGAGTAGCTGAAGCCTGCGCCGTCCAGCACCGCAGCGACGCCCCGGTCGGACATCGCCAGGGGGCGGAACAGCATGACGGCCCTTTCGGCCAGGTCCGGCAGGGCCTCCGGGAAGACGCGGTTCCGTCCGTGCCGTTCGAGGTCCGCGAACAGCCCGTTTTCCTTGATGAACACCCGCTGGCGCTGCGGGACACAGAGCTTCACCTCCGGCCAGTGCGATTGCGGGATGGTGTCCCGCCCGGTCGCTTCCAGAACCACCGCCGTGTACAGGTCGATCAGGAGCATGCGGCCTGACTTCTTGGCCGCGCGGAAGATCGTGACGATCCGGTCGATGTTTTGCGAAGAGGTCCACACGAAGTGCATGCCCTCCGTCCGCCGGAAGGCCTTGACGAAGCGAGCTTCGAGGTCCGACTCGGTCTCAAAGCCTTCCTCCGTGCCCGTCCGCCCGAGCGTCGTGCCCTCCATCAGCAGCACGTCGATGTCGGCGGGCGGGTCGCTGACCAGACGCTCGAACAGCGCCGCCTTGCGGCCGTGGGCGCGGAAGTCGCCGGAGTAGAAGACCCGTTTGCCGTCCGCCTCGACCAGCAGGGCGTAGGCGTCGAAGGCGCTGTGATCGACGAGGAAAGGCGTGACGCGGAACGGGCCGATCTCGACCGGCCGCCGGTCGGCGAGGAAATGCGGGTCGGCGAAGGCATGCCCGTTCGGCACCCACGCGCTCGCGGCCTTGAGGATGTTGTGCCCTGCCTCGCCGATCCAGACCGGGATTTCCGGGCGGATATGCGCGGCCAGTCCGTAGTGGTCCATATGGCCGTGCGAGATCATGACGCCGAGCAGGGTGTCGTCAGGATCCCGAAAACCCGGAACCTCGGGAAGCAGCGTCTCCTGCCCCTCGTCGGGCGCGTCGAGCGGCAGGCCGACATCCAGCACGATCCGCTTGCCCTGCGCCTCCGCCTCAATGCAGGTGCCCCCGATCTCCTGCGTACCCCTGTGGATGCGTAGTCTCATCGGCTGCACTCCTTCGCTCGATACACCGCATGGATTGATCAGTTCGGAGGCCGGGAAGTTCTTCAATAGCGGACGGAACGTCCTCCCGAAAAAACCGGTTATAGATGCTTGAGCCCGGCCTACTGCAGCCAGCCTCTCCCATAACTCCAGCATATAGGAAGTCTTCCGGGCACGCCCCGTGCAGCGCAAAGGAAGGCAAGCCGGATCGGGACACCGCCCGCTCCGGCCCTGCCGAATGCCTGCGCGAAGTCTGGTCGTCTTGCTGGCGGGCTCAAGGGGAGTCCCGCCTCCGGCTCTCCATTGTCCGGGCGCTCCTAGCCGGAGGAGGAAGACGCACTGCGCCGGGTGAAGCAGGGCATCGATCTTCCCGGAGAGGATCCGGTCTACCGCGCGACGGTCGCTTCCGCGCGGGAGAGGCGCCTGTGGATTCTCTGCGACTGCCGCGACGGAGGCGCGTCGGACGGACCGGTGCGGCTATCAGCCTGGTCAGGAAAGAAGTCGGCCGGATTTTCCTGTCCACCAACCTCCCCAGAGCGGAGGTCCGCATGTTGACGGCTGCATCTTCGCTCCCGGCGACGAGGCGCGGAGCAAGATGCCCGCGATCGTCTTTTGCGATGTGCTCTGCCCGGTCGCGGCGCGCGCTGCCCGTCTCGGAAGGGTTCGAATCCCCGGAGTAGTGGCTTGGCGGGATCGTCCGTGCGGCCAGGAACTTTCGCAGTCCGGAGAAAATCATGGTGTCCCGTCTTCTGGTCACGAAGCCAGAGGCATGGACATCGGGCTTTGTCGCGCAAACCCGGGACGAGCTGGAACCGGAGTGGCCGAAGAAGGGAACGCCGTTCGTGTGGCTGTGCTGGATGGCACGGGACATCGCCGACCGCGAGATCAATGGAGCGCACCCGGCGCTTGGCCATGTCCGGGTGCTGGCCGACGTGACCAGCCCGACCGTCGGGCGCAACAGGGTGGAGGGACCCTAGCTCTTTCTCGGAGAGGTGGGCCGGTCCCCGGAGACCAGGAGATAGGAATGGATGGAGGCCTGCGCCCGGCCGATCGCGTCTGCCCGCTGCTTGGTCCCGGTGGACTCGCACAATGAGCGCCGGGCTCTCGGCGCGCTGCGCTCCACGATCTGGTGCCTGGAGAACAATGCGAAACTGGGCGAGGCGTTCGGCAGCGCCATCCGCATCGACCTCGAAAAGCCGCTCTTCGACATCGAGACGGTCGGCGGCGCCTGCCGGCCCGACTTCATCCTTACCGTCATCCGACCGGGCTGCGACCCCGCCGACGACCGCCACCTTCTCGGGAATTCGGCGCGCTACGTCATCGAGGTCATGGGCTTCGACGACCCGGAATACGAAAGCAAGTCAGAGGCTCTGTTGCAAGGTGGGGCGCGCGAAGCGCTTACGCTTGACTGTGGATCTCCCGAATTACTCTACACGACAGGCGGGCAGGGTTATCGGATTGTTGAAGCGGTTTCATCAAGCGCAGGCGGGGTGTCGGACTACCGTCGGCGCATCAAGTCGCTGCGCTGCGCGGCTTCTGCGCGTTGCAAGTCCCCGAGTGTTGTTCACGCAGGAAGCGGCGGCGAATGTTGGCGGGTGAAGAAATGATGACGAATCCCTATATCGCCAGGGCCTCGCCGAGGATCGACTGCCTGTCGACGACCGCCACCGGGATGGAGCCAAGGGCCGATGACACTCGACCGCAGGAGATTTCGTCCTGTCGAGAATGCGCCGGAATGGAACGATGAAGTCTTCGATAGCTGTGCGGAACTGACCGGGCTTCTGGAGGCGCATACATACCGGTTCGCCAGGACGATGCCGGGCGCGCCGCATTCCTACACGCTCAAGAGGACG
>MPNF01000287.1 GCA_002238885.1 Alphaproteobacteria bacterium bin95
GCTCCCGGCGCCACCCGGCCAGATCGGGCACGAGGATGTCCTCGCCCGGGTGCAGTTCGGGCTCGAAGACGATCCACCAGCCGCCCGGGCCTCCGTCGCCGTAGTTGAACGGCGGATTGATCCGCGCGCTCAGACCGGAGCTTGCCCATGCGTGGGGCATGGCGGGCCGGGGTTGCGTGTACAGCACGCCTTCGATCACCTCGGCCACCATGTGCGCAGGCGCATTCAGCACGTCCCGGTAATCGGCGCGGCGATCCTGTTTCAATGCTTGCATGAGGGGACCTCGATCCTTTCCGCGAGATTGCGCAGCGTCTCCCTGCTTGCCGGCAATCATCCGGCCGCGCCGGTCCGGGGTCGTTTACGGCACGGGATCGCAGTCTGGCACAGGCAGGGATGCGCCTCCAGTTGCGCGGCGCCGGCCGGGCCGGCGCGATCACATTGACCAGCCGCGTCCCCGCGTGAGTTCCTGCTGCAGTGCGATGACCCTGGCGTGGCGCTTGTAAGCTTCCTCGGAGAGATTGGCGATGCCCGCCGCGAGCGCGGGCGGCAGGTCTTGCGCGAGGCTCCGGACGGAGACGTTCAGGTGCCTGCGTTCGGCGTCGTCGACGAACGCGCGGAAGGCGGCGAGCGTCTGCTTCGGCCAGGCGCGGTTCCAGCGGGCGAGTTCGACAAGGGCGTCGCGGTCGCGCTCGCCCCGGGGCCTGAGCGCGTCGGGAAGGAGCGCCTTCACGCGCCTGGCGTCGAAGCGCTGGTCTTCCATGCCGGACCGGCCAGCGTCCGGGATCTCGATCCGGTGCGGCTCGCCCCGCGGATCGAGGACCGCTCTCCGGATCGCGGCCAGTTCCCCGTGGACGTCGGCGATATCGATGCGGCGCCGGTCCACATGGTCGGCATATTGCGGGTCGTCCCCGGCGATCCAGGTCTCGAAGGTCTTCAGCAGCGGGCCGTTGCGGTGCGTCCAGATGAGGAATTCGTCGTTGAGGTCGGCGAGCGATACGGGCAGGCCTTCCGCCTTCTTGCGGCGATTCTCCTCCCTGATCCTGGCCGGGTCCCAGTGGGGGCGGAGATCCGGGGCGTCCTCGGGCGTCCGCCGCATCCAGCCCAGCAGGCCGCGCCTGGCGGGTTTGGCCGGCTCGCGCGCGCGCCTGGCCTCTTCCGCCTCGCGTTCGCGGTGACGGTCGAGGATGGCGGTGTATTCCTGGATGTCGTCCCTGGCGCGCTCGATCTTGAGGTGGACCTCGTTCCGGACAAGGATACCGGCCCGGATAACGGTCTTGCAGTCCTCCATACCGCGCCGGCTCCGGTCGGAGAGATGCGGGTTCGCCAGCAGGCGGTCGATGTCGGGCCTCAGTTCCTCGATGCCGGGCGTGTAGATGACGGCCTTGCCGTCCGCCTCCTTCAGCGCCCGGTTGAGAATGCCCAGGATGCGCCGGCATTCGTCGTCGAGGAGCGCGGCCGGGCTGGAGGCCCAGTCCCGATCGGTCGCGGTGACTCCGGCGTCGGCCCGGGCCTGGCGATGGGCGTCCAGCAGGTCCTGGTAGACCTGCTTGTCCGCGGCGCCCACCACGTCGCTCGAGGTCAGCGCCTCGAGCACGGCCATGTGTTCGGCAAGGCGGCGGGTCGGAAGGGTCGAGCCCGGAAGGTCTTCCTCCCGCTCCGCGATGGTGCGTTCTTCCTCGGAGAGATCCTCGAAAAACCGTTCATAGACATCGTCGCCCGAGGGCGCTTCGGCGAGGCGGCGCTTCCAGTCCTGCAGGTCGAAATCGACCGGTTTCGTCATGGCCGCAGGCAGGGCCGCGAGCATGTCCGCGAAGGCGTCGACGCGCCGGGGCAGCCGGAAATACCGGTTGAATTGCTCGACATTGCGGGCGCTCGGGTCGCTGCTGCCGGCGACGCTCTCGAACGCGTCGTTCAGTTGGCGGGCAAGCTGCTGGAGGTGCGTCTCGAGAAGCGCGCGCCATTTCCGGGCGGATTCGGGGCGGCTGCCCTCCAGATCTGCGGCGAAGGCGGCCGTGCGGGCGATGACGCTGCCGTGGTCCGGCTGGTCGAGCAGAGCCGGACGGGCCGGACGACCGCCGGTTCTGAACTCCCGCCATGCCTTGTTGAGAGCGCGTCCCTCGACCCCCCTCGCGGCGCCCCTGTCGGAGAGCCACGCTCCGTCCGTGCGGGTGACGCCGGCGGCCTCGCGCGCCTCGGCCCAGGACTCCAGCAGGTTCCGGAGCTCGCGACGCTCGCCGTTGCTCCTCAAGGCCGTGTCTTCGCCGGGTCCGGTGACCGCCTTGAGGGTCTCCATGTGGTCGTGGAGGCGCCGGGTCGGCAGGGTGGAACCGGGCAGGAGGGTTTCGCGGTCGCGGATCGCGGCCTCCTCGGCCCGTATGGACCGCAGCAGCATATCGAACGCCTGTTCCGTATTCGGCGTTGCGTTCAGCCAGTCCTGCCATTTGCCTCCGGGGACGCCCGGAACGGCGAAACCGTCGGGAAGCTCTGCAAGGGCGACCGTCAGGGCACTGGCGCGCGCCCGCAGGCGGTCATATTGCCGGAACTCGGCGTAGCGCCATCGCGGCGCGGCGGTCGGCATGCGGACGGCGGACCGGGCCTTCTCCAGCGCCGCGTCCATCTCCTGCAAATGCCGGGCCAGGTGTGCCGCCTGCTTCCGCGCGCTATCGGCGTCGAGCGAAGGCTCCCTGGACTGTCTGGCGGCGAGACGGACCAGCCAGCCGTGGTAGGGATGGTCGAGCGCGGCCAGCGGGTGGTCGCGCTTTGCTTCGCGGATCGCGCTCCAGCCCTTGTGGAGTTCGCGTCCGGTCTCGATCCAGCGTTCGATCTCCTCATCGGTCGGCCAGGGCGCGTCGGTGCGCGTGACGCCGGCCTTCTTGCGCGCCTCGCGGTGCTGCCGGGCGAGGCGGCGCATCGTCTTGCGCTGGCTCTCCCTGAAGCCGGGCAGGCGGGCGGCGGCGCTCAGGTTCGCCATGTGGTCGGCCAGCCGCCTCGTGCGCAGGGCGGTGGTTGGGAGCCTGGTCTCCCGGCGCTGGATGTCCTTCTCTTCATTGTCCAGGGAGCGGGCGAGGTTTCCGAGCGCCTCCCGGTAGGTGGGCGCACCTACGAGCAGGTCGCGCCAGTGCTGGAGTTCCAGCGCATTGTCGCGGCCGGTGAGACAGCGGAACGTCGCCAGGAACGTATGGGCCTGCCGGAGAAAGAGGCGGTAGGCCGCCACCTCCCGGGCTGACCGGTTCCTGTCCGGCGCGCCCGGATGCGTGGCGTCCTGGACGCGCCCGAGCTCGTTCGAAAGGGAGGCGAAATGTTCGTCGAGGAACGACCGCCAGCCGCGCGCGGTGTCGCGGTCGATTTCCCGGTCCTGAGCGAACGCGACCGTCCGGCGCAGCAGCCCCGCGTGCTCCGCGTCTTCGAGGAATGCGAGCGGCTCCTGGCCGGTGCGGGATCGAAGCTCGTCCCAGTCGCTTTCGAGGGCCTCGGAACGGCTCCGGGTCCGCGCCTGCTTCTCCGCCTCCGCCGCCAGCCTCGCATCGTCGGCCCGGAGGGTCTCGCGCCAGCGGCGCTGCATGCTGCGGCCGAGGCCCGCGAAGGCGTCGTAGCCGAGGCCGGAGACGCGGGGATGGTGCTTGCCGTCCTCGCTGCCGCGCGTGCGGCTGCGCAGGAACACCCGGACCCGGTTCAGCACATTGCGGTGACGGTCGAGCGTGCGGCGCGCCTCGCCGGCCGTTTCGGGATCGGCGACGGATTCCTCCGGCGCGGCCAGCGCGGTCCATTCCCGCTCGACCTCTTCCATGTCCGCGGCGAGCGCGACGGCGGTCGCAAGGTCGGCGCTGCGGCCTGTCCGCCTGTCGGCGGCCGCGGCGATGCGCCAGGCGGCGGCGCGGTCGGCATGCCGGCGCGCCGCTGCGCCGCCGGGTGTTGCCGGGTCGTGCGGGCCGGCCGTTCCCGGGTCGAGGCCGTCATTGGCGGCGCGGCCGGGCCGGACCGGCTCGCGGCCGATCTCGATCTCGCCTTCGAGCTCCATTTCCAGCCGCTTTTCGGCCAGCAGATGGTCGATGGCCGCTTCCTTGGGCTGCGAGCGCCCGCAGAGCTGCCCGAGTGAGCGGAGGATTTCTTCGTCGTCGACCTCGTGGCCGGGATCGCCGTCGGGCGTGGCGCCGGCGATGCCCACCGCGACGCTCCGCCGGTCGGCGACCACCTCCAGGTGGCGCCTGTGCCGGGTGCAGGCGGGATAGGTGGACTCACGCGCCATGCCCTCGTCCAGCAGCACGAAGGCGGCGTCCACCGTCGTGCCCTGGGCGGATGTGGCGGTCGTGGCATAGCCATGGTCGAGCAGGATTTCGCCGACATATGAGCGGATTTCCCCGGGCGCGAAGCTCACCCTGCGCCCGCCGGCGGTGCGCACGGTAAGCCGGTATTGCTGCATACCGTCCCTGTCCCGGCGCTGCTCTATGCCGGTCACCGTGACGATGTCGCCGGTGTAGAGGGCCAGATCGGGGACGGGCGTTCCGATGCGCAGCCGTTCGCCGGGCCGGACTTCGAGATTCGCCTCGACCGCCTTGCCGCGTTCCCCGATCCGGTGGACCCGGATGATGGCGGACTGGATCTCGTCGTCCTTGCCTTGCCGCGATGCGCCCCGTTTGGCGGCGGCATGATGGCGGGCGCGCAGGAGCGCGGACAGCGCCCTGACGTCGGCGCGCGTGCGGGCCAGGACGATGGTGCTGTGCTCGGGATGCTCGGCCGTATAGGCGGCCCAGCGTCCGACCAGGTCGTGGAGGGCCTCTTCCTTGCCGTCGGCCAGCCCGAGGCGGCTC
>MPNF01000288.1 GCA_002238885.1 Alphaproteobacteria bacterium bin95
GTTGATCGCCATCCAGAAACACCGCCGCGTCGAGCTGCAGCGATTCCACACAAGCCCGCCACGCCTCGCCCGCCGCGATAAACGCCTGTCTCAGCGTCGAAGCGCTTTTCTCCACATCCGCGGACTGCTTCAGGAATGTCGCCGCCTGTTTCCAGGCCGCATCCGACAATCCGAGCGCGGACATGGCGTCGGCCAGCTTGCGAACCATGTCCAGCGTCTCGACTTCCGGCGCCTCGGACGGGAACACGAGGTCAATGTTCCCGTCGCTTTCAGCCTCCGCCGCGAGCGATCTGTACTCACGGACCAACGCGGCCAGGTCGATGGCGCTGGCAAACGGTTCGTCCACATCCAGTCCTGCGTCTTGCAGACCGTCCGCCACCGCCTCCAGCCGCGCTGCACTCTCCCGCGCCTCGGAAGGCTCCGGTTCCTCGTCCGTCCTCTGCCAGTCCGCAGGCAAGGCTTCGGCGATCCGACATATTTCGTCCAGGCGCTGGATATCGCCATGCAGCAGGACCCGACGCGCCTCGGAACGTCCGTCTCCTTCCCCCGCCAGTCTCTCGAAGACCCCGGCCGCCCAGTCCGCGACACGCCTGGCCGGCGCCATATCCGAATTCGCGCCGCGCCAATGTTCTCCCAGACAGCGCTTGAACTCCTCGTCCTCCGACAGCCGCGCCGACTTGTCGAGATACTCGATCAGCTCGCGAATGCCCTTGACCGCTTCTTCCCTGGGGGTCTTGGACCGAATCAGCGAGACCTCCCGGTAGAGCCTCATGGCCCGTTTCGCCGGCCCGTCGAACAGCAACGGACCGCGCGCCGCGTTCAAGGACCGGGCGGCCTGCTGCAACTCCTCCTTGCCCGGCAGCGACCCGAGGTCGAAGCGCTCCACGAGTTCGTCCCGCAGTTGCGTCAGCTCCCGACATTCGTTTTCCGCCCGCTCAAGTATTCGACCTGCGTCGTGCGTCGTCAGGGCGTCCGTGCGGGACGACAAGAGACCCGTGTCGGCTTCTTGCAACAGCTCAATGCCTCGCTCCATCGTCATGCAGACTTCCGGGGTTGCCGCCTCGAACCCGAAGCAGCCCGCCAGCTGTCCCAGAATTCCGTCGATACCCTCACGCCTTTGCGCCGTCTCACGCAATGACCGTGCTTGCGATCTCGCCTCTCTTGCAGATTGCGCGGAAATCCCGAGCGAGACGGCAGCACTGCCCAGCCCGTGCAAGTCCACTGCATCCGGCAGTTTGTCCGCGGCGATCTCGAACCGGTCGCTCATTTCGTCGCCGATTTTGCGAATCCGGAGCGCGCGGTCCGCCGCCCGCCGCATACCCTCCCGGATATCCTGTCGACTGAGTGAAGCGAAATCGCAACGTCCCAGGGCCTCCGGCATCCGCTGAACCGCCTCGGCTCCAAGGTGGACGAAGCCTGCCTCCCGGATCGTCATGGTCTCGCCGTCCAGACCGCTTCCGGATAGCAAAGCGCCCAGATCGGCCAGTCTCTGCTCCCATAGGGCGAGCAACTGAACGGTTGACCCGACCTCGACAGGAGAAAGATCGACTCTTTCCACACCGCGCCACGGCAATTGACCGCCGCTCTCGACAGGTTCCCTGAACTCGCTTTCAGCATGCGCCAGGCGATCGATACGTTCACGCGCGTGTTCCACTTCCGCCGGCTCAACCTCTTCCACATTCCCCAGTTCCACCGCCGACACCGCCGCCGGCAATCCCGCGTCCGAACCCTTTCGATCGATCGTGCGCCAGAGCACGTCATGGACGGTTTCGTCGAACTTTCCGACCTTCGTGCCCATGACGCGCGCATAGCTCCGCAGGCCGTCTCTCTGCCTTGTCCATGCCTGCCTTTGCTGATCGTACCGCGACGGATCGAAGTCCGGACGCGGCATGGAAGCCCGTTCTTCCAGGGACCGCCTGACCGCGCTCGCCTTCAATCCCTGCGCGTGCAGATTGAAGCAGAACGGCCCGAGCCCCGCTTTCTCCAACCGGTCTTCAACCACTTCGAGCGCGGTGAGCTTCTCGGCAACGAACAACACCCTCTTACCCGCCATGATCGCAGCCGCAATCGCGTTCGCGATCGTCTGCGACTTGCCGGTGCCGGGTGGACCGAAGATCGTGAGATTCTTGCCGGAAAGGACATCCGCTATGGCGCTATGCTGGGACGAATCCGCGTCGTAGATGAGGATCGGCACCTCCGCCGCCCATTCGTCCGCATCGATCTCCCTGTTTTCCGCATAAGGAACGTCGGAAACTCCGGACTGCGCCAGCAAGGTCCGGATGTTGCCATGCGCAACCAGGCCATGGCCTTCCGGCCAGCCGTTCCGATCCAGGTCCTGGTAGATCGCCAGCTTCGAATAAGCGAACAAGTCGATCGTCAGAAAGCGCCGGACCCGCCACCGCCGGCGATGCGTGCAGATCTCGTCGCTTACCTTCTCCAGGTAACTCTCCGGAGAATCGTCCGTCTCGAATGCCGGAAGCTCCAAACCGAATTTCTGACGAAGGAAGACGGCCAGGGTCACATTTGCGGTCGCCGGTTCTCCCGTGCCCTGAAACCTGTACACATACCGCCCGCGCACCAATTGACGGTCGAGTTCCCCCGGAACCAGAACCAGCGGCGCAAGATGGGCCTGGTCCGAGTCATCGCTGTCGAACCACTCCAGAAAGCCGAACGCGGCAAAGAGCGTCGCCACGCCGGTCTGGCGGATACTGGAGCGTGCGCGATCCCGCAGACGCGCCAGGCTGGCGGAAAGGACGTCTTCGGGAAGCAACGTCTGCAACGCACTGTCATGATGGCGCTCGGCAGCGCTGTCCCCGCTCGACGCCGGCAACTCGTATTCGGGGTCGATTCCGCGCCGCCGACAGAGTTCTTCGGGGTCCAGACCCCGCTCCGGCTTCCATTCGCCCATGCCCAGACGAAGCCGGACAAGGTCCCGGGCTTCCCGTTCGAACTTTTCCGGGCCGGCCGTTCTCGCAGATTGCCTCGCTACCTGTTCGATTGCCGCCTTGTAGATCTCGCTGTCCTGCTTGTGACGTTCCAGCGCTTCGAGAAACTCCACGCTGTCCTCGTCGTCGGGCTGATCCCGCGGCTCGGGCAGGGGCAGAAAAGAAAACTCGCCGCCGGCTTCCAGCCGTTCGAACACCATGTCCGGAAGCTCGTCGACCACGCGAACCTGCGCTTGAACGCGAGGACCATGGGGACAATGCAGCAGGTGGTTGCGCATCGTCATCCCGAGCAGCTGCTCCCTGAAGTCCTCTATCTGCGCATCGATATGCCCGGCATGCGGGTCTATCACCTGCCCATCGCCAGCTGGGTCCGTACGCTCATCCTGGCCGTCATTCGGCCCCTGTCTTCCGACTGCTTCCATCATCCCCCCGATCGGCCGCCGCGCCGCCGCCCGCGCATTCACGCGGAATTCTGACACTTCACAACAAACCGCTTGCACACGGTTGGAGCACCTGCAGGCGTCCGAATCACGCGCTCAGGAACATTCCCGCGCAACTTGCCGGTTTCAGTCCATCCTGTCGTCGGCATGCCGGTCCCGATCGAACCGAATCACCGCTTGCCAAAGCCGCCCCTCCCGTCAATCGCGAGCCGACGCCGAAAAGCCCCGGTCCACCGACAATCTTGCACGTCGGGACGCCGGCTTGAAGGTCATGCGCCTCCCTCATTTCCCGGCAGCCATATTCCCGCCGCACCTCATGCCTGACCGCGGCGCCTCCCCACGTCACACCGGCCCCCCCCCTCGTTCCCCGGCGGCCATGTCCCCGCCGCACCTCATGCCTGACGGCGGCGCCTCCGACAGTCACACCGGCTCCCGACGGATACGCCAGCCGGAGCCGGAGCGAAGCCCGACGAGGGTGCGCAGGAGGCGGCCAGCGAGGCCGTCCTCGCCGCGCCGATGCAACCCCTCGACGGAGACTGGCATGAACTACATCGCCCCAGGGCCGAACCGCTCATCCGGGAGATCCCGCTCTCCCGGCTGGTCCTCGCCCCCGAGAACGTCCGTAGGACGCCGCTCGATTCCCGGGCCGACCCCGAGCGGCAAGATCGAGATCGCCTCGGCCCGCGCCGAGGCGGACGGCCATCCCCGTCTGCCGCTCGCCGACGCCGACCCGAAACCCCGGAACGGCCGACTGCGCCTGCTGACGCCGGCCTCGCCCTGGCTGATGAACGGCTCCTATGCCAACGATCGGCGCGTCGCCGAGCTCATGGGCGAAGCGACGGTGACGCTGCATCCGGAGGACGCGGCGGCTCGCGGCTTGACCGAAGGGCAGCAGGTGCGGCTCAGCAGCGAGACCGGCAGCCTGGAGCTTGCGCTGGCGGTTGCCGGGTCCATCCCGCAAGGCGTTGCGCTCAGCCCCAAGGGCCGCTGGCCGCCTCAGGACGGCACGCGCGCCAACGTCAATGTCCTCAACCCCGGCATCAAGTCGGACATGGGCGAGAGCACCTGCGTCCACAGCATCGAGGTCGAGATTGCCGCTGTCTGAAGCCCTGGCGCAACGCAACTGAACCATACCGGTGTTGCCGGCGGAAAGATCGAAGCGAGGCGCGAAACCGCCAAGCGCACAACAACCGAAACAAGCTACTACATCATGAGCGCGCCGCTCTCGCCTGAACGCCTCCAACATTAGGAGCGCATGGACCGTCCGTACCTCCCGCCCGCTATAGTCGCAGAGGCGAGCGGCCGTGCCGCTCCCTCTCTGGAGCGAGGTGTTTCTTGGCCCATCGTCCCAACATCGTGGTGTTCTGCACCGACCAGCAACGCGCCGACTCTCTCGGGTGCTACGGTAACGCCCTTGCCCGT